>CADCRB010000322.1 GCA_902803745.1 uncultured Lachnospiraceae bacterium | reverse complement strand
ATTGCTAAATTTACAGGAAGAAAAGCTCAGTTCATTATCCTTCTGATCCTTGCGGTCTTATACATGGTGCTCTGTTTCAGGCAGGAGAGGCTGTATTTCGCAGGGCTTTTTGCCATGATATCCGGATATATGCTAAGGGAGTTTCTATCAGACGGGTCCGCAGAATCAAAGGCTCCTTCGATCCGCCGTGTCCTTCTTCTTATATGCGCTGTCTGTCTTGCTGCTTTTACCGCAGGAGAGCTGATGATACCTTCCCATATTTCAAGAGCGCTTATTTTTGCAGGGGCTGCAGGCACCGGCTCCTCCGCATTGCTGCTGGGATACTGCCTGAATGATAGTCTCACTGCTTTTTTCGAAAAGAAAAGGCTGCTACATTCCTTTATCCGATATGTCGGAAATATGGCTCTGCCGCTTTATCTTGTGCAATGCTTCTGCTCAGGCTACATCGGTTTCTGGATAGGACTGCATATTGATTTTCCGCTCTCCTTCCTTGTGAATTTTCTGACTGTCTGGACAGCAGGATCCCTGCTTTATCTTATGGAAAAACTGATACAGAAATGGTATAATGCAGGCAAATTCATCAATTCACTGTAAAGCAGGAAAGGCGATCCGGATATGCCAAAAAATTCAAATCAAAAATTAAAACTCCCCTACCTTATGAAGATCATGCTGGAAAAGACCGATGAATACCACGGACTTACCATGCAGCAGATACTTCAGGAGCTTGCGCTATATGACATTAAAGCAGAGCGCAAGAGCATCTATATGGACTTTGAAGACATGTCCCGTCTGGGAGTAGAGGTAGTCTGTGACAGGCAGGGAAGGGATCATCTTTATCATGTTACCGGAAGACAGTTTGAGCTCCCGGAGCTCAAGCTTTTGATCGATGCCGTGCAGTCTTCCAAATTCATCACTGAGAAGAAATCCAGACAGCTTATCGACAAGGTAAAATCCCTCGCCAGCGAGAACGAAGCCAATGAGCTTTCAAGACAGGTCTATGTACATGGACGTATCAAGACCATGAATGAAAGCATCTATTACAACGTGGATGACATACATAATGCGATCAATAACGATCAGAAGATCCGGTTCAAATACTATAAATGGAGCATTAACAAAAGACTGGTCGCCCGCCATGGCGGAGATTATTTCTATGTAAGTCCATGGGCGCTGACCTGGGACGATGAGAATTATTATATGATCGCCTTTGATGATCTAAGCCGGGAGATCAAGCACTATCGCGTAGACAAGATGGACAAGATCGACATTCTGGATGAAAAAAGAGAAGGCCGGACCCTGTTCAGAAATTTTGATATGGCAGCCTATGCTAAGATGAACTTCGGTATGTTTGGCGGCGAGATCAAAAAAGTAACCATTGAGTTCCCTGATGAAATGTGCGGGGTTTTCATAGACCGGTTCGGCAAAGATATCTCCTTCAGGAAGGCCGGAAGCGGGCGAAGCCTCGTGGCTGTAAACGTAGCAATAAGCAACCAGTTTTTCGGCTGGATCCTAAGCCTCGGCCCTGATGTAAAGATAGTTAAGCCAGATGATGTGATAAAGCAGATAGGCAAGGCTGCGAGGCGTTTTGCTGCAAATTACTCATAACGGCCAATGAAAATACTAAGAAATTTTCTCATAGTCCTGCTGATAGGAATAGTTCTGCTCTGCATAGTGATCGGCCTAAGCGCCATTCGCCCTGATCTCTTTAAGGGTTTCGAAAAAAAGCCTGAAGAGACCAGCGAGCTTGCTTCCATTAAGGAGACCCCTCCGCCCGCGCCTGTGATCCCTGAGCCCCCCACGCAGCCTTCGGCAAATGAATCACCTGTTTCAGACAATTCTGTTTCGGAGGATACAGTTTCTGCGGACAGCGTATCTGATGATAATGCAGAGGATCCTGCAGCAGGTCTTATCCAAAGCATAAGCTCGGACTACGTACCGGGTAATGCTGAGCTTTCAGTTCCCGACAAGCTCAAATCCCTGACCGGCTACACAGAGCCTCATGGCAGACAGGATATTCTCGATCCGGAAAAAGCAAAAGAGATCGAGTCTTCGCTTTCCACCGGTCCCACAGGTGACGAATATGATTTCGATCCTCTCTTCTATCCCTATTATCATATGCTTGACGATAAGGGAAAGCATCTTTACCGTCAGATATACGCTAATGCAAGAGAACTGAATCCCGACTTCAAAGCTGTCGAAAAAGACATCCCCTTTGCTTCTCTTAAGAATGTTTTTGAGGCTTTGTTCAATGACCATCCTGAACTTTACTGGCTCAACACAGAGTACTCCGCCGGTTACAGGGAAGGCGGAGACTGTCTCGAGCTTATCCTCTCCTTCAACCGTACGGCAAAGGAGCTGGAAAAGACTGCTCAGGAATTTGATGACGGTGCAAACAGGATAGCACGTGGCACGGCCGGAGATGAATACGAGACAGAAAAGGGCATACATGATGCTATGTGCGAAGATATCTCCTACAACCGTTCCGCTGAAATGAATCAGAGCGCCTACAGTGCCTTTGCAAACAACTCCACTGTATGCGCCGGATACGCAAGGGCCTTCCAGTATATCATGATGAACCTCGGGATCCCCTGTTATTACTGCAGAGGAATGGCCGGAGAGCCTCATGCCTGGAATATAATCAAGCTAGGAGATGATTATTATAATGTGGATGTCACCTGGGATGATTCCGACGGATCGTGGAAATACGAATATCTTAATCTGTCAGATGATGAGATATCAAAGGATCACAGACGCACGAGTCTTTCAGTTTATCTTCCTGCCTGCAAAGGCGGTCCCTATGGGGGACTCGAGCAAAAGCCTGAAGAAGAGCCTGCACAGGACGAACCTTCTTCCGCTCCCGCAGATAATACCGGCGGCAGCGACAGCAATAACAGCGGCAATGGATCCGAATCCCAGGCTCCGCTGCCTGAAGGAACCTATGTGAGCGGACTCGGGGATTATTTCGATCAATGCCGGCAGGTGATACAGGACAAAGGAAAAGGAACCTATTCCTTTGATATCTACACTACGGATAAGGATGTTTACAACAGCTGTATGTCTGCCTACTCCGACGGAAGCGCAAAAGACGGCTACATGAATGAGATCTTTGAATCCATTGAAGGCGCAAAGGGCTTTTCCGTAAACTTCATAGGCGAAGAAAAGGACGGAGTATATAAGATGACCCAGAAAGTCCGGCTATACTGATTATTCCTTATAAGACAGATCAGTAGAATCTTATTTTCTTTACCATATCAATGAACTCCCTGTTGCTGTGGGTCCGCGAAAACAGATCTATAAGCTTATCTGTAGCATCCTCGGGTTTCATTGAATTCAATGCCTTCCTTACTATATCTATAGCCTCAAGCTCAATAGGAGCAAGCAGAAGGTCATCCCTTCTGGTGGAGGACTTCGCCAGATCTATGGCCGGGAAGACTCGTTTTTCCTGGAGCTTTCTGTCAAGCACCATTTCCATATTACCGGTGCCCTTAAACTCCTCATATACTACATCATCCATTTTGCTGCCGGTATCCACCAGCGCAGTTGCCAGGATCGTGAGAGATCCTCCCTCTCTCATATTTCTGGCCGCTCCGAAAAACCTCTTTGGCATATGGAGCGCCGCAGGATCAAGTCCGCCGGAAAGCGTACGTCCTGAAGGCGGCACAGTAAGATTATATGCCCTGGAAAGTCTCGTTATCGAATCCAGCAGTATCATAACGTCACGCCTTGATTCCACAAGTCTTCTGGCTCTTTCTATTACCATTTCAGACACTCTCTTGTGATGCTCGGGAAGCTCATCAAAGGTGGAATAAATAACCTCCACATTAGCCCCCTGGATCGATTCCTTGATATCCGTGACCTCCTCCGGTCTTTCATCTATGAGAAGAATAATAAGATGCATCTCGGGATTTGCCCTGGTGACTGCCTTTGCGACAGCCTTCAGAAGTGTAGTCTTTCCTGCTTTAGGCGGTGATACTATCATTCCCCTCTGTCCCTTTCCTATGGGACTGATGAGATCCATTATCCTCATGGCTATATTATTATTTCCCATTTCGAGATGTATCCTCTCGTTGGGGAATATCGGTGTCATGTCCTCAAAATTATATCTCGTTGCTGCTTCTGAGGGATGCATTCCATTAATGCTCTTTACGAAAAGCAGAGCCGAAAACTTCTCATTTCCTGTCCTGACCCTTGTATTTCCAACCACGATGTCGCCTGTCTTGAGACCAAAGCGTCTGATCTGGCTGGGTGCCACATATACATCATTCTCGCCCGGGAGATAGTTTTCACACCTTATAAATCCGTATCCGTCAGACATAACCTCAAGGATACCGTTCGCCACTATACCTGAGTCCAGATCCTCTTTATCCTCGGGAAAATCTCCTTCCGCATTCTCCTGCTGCTCTTTATGAGCGCCTGAATGCTGGCTATGCTCTCCATCCGTTTCCGTATGATCTGTTTCAGCGGTTCCGTTCCCTGCTTCCGCCATCCTTTCAGATTCACTTACCAGAGCCTCTATAAGCTCTGCCTTTTTCATAGTGGATGTACCTTTCAGCCCCTGCGATTTTGCGATCTCCTTCAGCTGGGCAAGCGGAAGTGTTGCAAGCTTTTCTCTCATAAAATTCCTTTCTCTTTTTTACTACTGATTTGTTTAAGATAAATATCCTGAATAGTCCCTTTACAAGTTTACAAGGTGTGTTGCTGGTTTATGTTTCGGATTTGAATTAAAGACAAAGTTATGATACAACGAAGATATGAATAAAGCAAGCATTAATAATTCATTTTTCAGTTTTCACAGCACAGCTGAGTTCGGAAGAGGTTATTACAGGAATCATTGCGGACCGACGGCCTTAACCAATCTCATAGTAACAGCACTGCAGAAGCAGCAGGGCCGCAAACTCCCGGAAGAAGAAATAAAAGAAATATTTGAGAAGACAGCATCATTGGGAAGGAGGCGTCTGATATACAACAGACGCTATGGCACAACCGATCTGTTCCTCTGGTTTTACGCCAGAGCCGTATTCAAAAATAACGGTGTATCCGGACTGCTTCACCCCGCAGCCCGGCATACCATAAGCGGCAAAAATGCCAGACAGATACTGTCAAAGGGAAGCTACATTCTTATAGAACTTTTCGGACATCCTAAATACGGCTGGCACCAGATGGTCATATATGACACAGATGAAAACGGGCGTTTTATTACCGCCGACGGATTCAGCTCTGAGCCTGTCTTCCTTGATGACAATACGATCGGCCGTGGATTGTTTCTGGAAATAAAACATCTGTCCTGAGCCTTGCTCCGGACAGATGCTGTGCATCGATTTTTTTAAGATCAATTCCTCTGCTTCATGTTTCTTATCGGAATATTGGCAAAGAGTGCAGGACCCGTTCTCTCGTCCACTCCCTCTCCTTCTGCCTGGGTTATCTTGATGTCAAGACCATCCCGGTCTATTTCCACATATTTCGAAAGAACATCTATGATATCGTTCTTGATCCTCTCCATTATCTCGGGCGAGCAGGCTGACCTGTCGGAGACCAGCACAAACTTAAGTCTGTCTTTAGCTGTCTCGCCTGATGACTTCCTCTTGAAAAAATCACCAAATGACATTGTGCGCCTCCTTATGTCAGTTCTTCCCGAAAAGCTTCGAGAACAGTCCCTTCTTTTTCCTCAGATCCAGATACGGAACCTCCTCTCCCATTATTCTGTTGCAGATATTAATATATGCTTTGCCCGCAAGCGTTTCGTCCCCCGCCAGAGGCTCGCCGTTATTCGTTGCCACGACTATATTCTCATCATCCGGAACGACGCCTATGAGCT
>CADCRB010000321.1 GCA_902803745.1 uncultured Lachnospiraceae bacterium | reverse complement strand
AGTGATAGCTCTGTTTATCACTATTTCGTCTGCCTCCGTTAATGCGGGGATAGCGCCGGCATCTATGGCTTTTCTTGGGGGCCTGCTTGGATTTCTTGTATATAATCATCATCCGGCCAGGGTTTTTATGGGAGATACAGGATCACTTGCGCTGGGGGGATTTGTGGCATCATCCTTTATTATGATGAATATGCCGCTGTATATCATTATTGCTGCATTTATTTATTTTGCCGAGGTTTTGTCGGTGATCATCCAGGTGCTTTATTTTAAGGCAACAGGAGGAAAGAGATTTTTCAAGATGGCGCCTCTTCATCATCATTATGAACTGACCGGATGGACGGAAACAAAGGTGGTGCTGGTCTTTACCATAGTTACTGCGCTGCTTTGCGCAGTCGCCTTTGCGGCAATATAGGATCAGGGAGGATACATGGATCTTAAGGACAAAAAAGTTCTTGTCATAGGGAGCGGGATCAGCGGGATCAATTCGGCAAGACTGCTGGAGACGGCAGGGGCCGAGGTGTCTCTTTTTGATGCCAATGATAAGGTCGTTATCGATGAGATAAAGAGAAAATTTATAGAAGAATCCAGGGTTTCCATATATGTGGGCGAGCTTCCGGAACATGCATATGCGGTCGATGCCGTGGTATTGTCCCCCGGGGTTCCCATTGATAATCCTGTCGTGCTGAAGCTTAAGGAAGCAGGGGCGAAAATAACCGGTGAAATAGAGCTTGCGTATGAATTCGGACATGGTGATGTGCTTGCCATTACCGGTACTAACGGCAAGACAACGACCACTACTCTTGTGGGAGAGATCTGTTCTAATTATTCAAAAATACATGGCGGGAAAACCTATGTGGTAGGAAATATAGGTAATCCATATACCGCTGTAGCTCTTGAGACAAAGGAAGACAGCATAGTTGCGGCTGAGATATCATCATTTCAGCTTGAGACCACGGATGAATTCAGACCCAGAGTATCTGCAATTCTTAATATCACACCTGATCATCTCAACAGGCATTATACAATGGAAAATTATGTGAGGGTCAAGGAGCGTATTGCTCTCAGACAGAAGGATGATGATGTGACGGTCCTGAACTATGACGATCCCTATACGAGGGATTTCGGCAGGAGAGCTCCGTGCAGGGTTATTTATTTCACGCGAACATCCTATGAGGAAGCGAAGGAAACAGGGTGCGATGTGCTTCATATGGACGGGGATATGATCTTGTACAACGATATTCCCGTGATAGATGTGAAAGATATGCTCCTGCTTGGAACGCATAATTACGAAAATGTTATGGCTGCCGTAGGGATCACATACTCATACGGGATCCCCATGGATCTTATACGAGATACGATACGTACATTTAAGGCCGTGGAGCACAGGATCGAATTCGTAAGGAGCGTGAACGGAGTCGATTATTATAACGATTCAAAAGGCACTAATCCCGATGCGGCCATAAAGGGTATACAGGCAATGAACAGAAAGACCGTTCTGATCGGCGGAGGCTTTGACAAAAAGTCTTCCTATGATGAGTGGATAGATTCTTTTGACGGCAAGGTAAGATATCTGGTGCTTCTTGGACAGACTGCCGAAAAGATCGCTGAATGTGCGAGAGCGCACGGTTTCGAGAATATAATCATGGTCTCTTCCATGGAGGAGGCGGTAAACAGGTCATATGAGCTGGCAGAACCCGGTGATGCGGTCCTGCTTTCTCCTGCCTGCGCGAGCTGGGGAATGTTTACCAATTTCGAGGAGAGAGGAAGGATATTCAAGGAGCTCGTGAACGGACTTAAGGAGTAGAGAGTGGATGCCGTAAAGAGTTTAAGGAGGATAAGATCCCGTAAGAAGGAGAAAGTCGTTGGGATGGCAGACAGGAGCCTTATATTTATAGTGCTCTTTCTTGAGGTATTCGGGCTTATCATGATCTATTCCGCAAGCGCATATTCGGCCGTGAGATCAGGAGAGAAGGCTAATTTTTATCTTGTAAAGCAGCTGGAGGCGACAGTCATAGGTCTTGGCGCTATGTTTGTTATTTCCAGGGTGGATTATCACAGGTACAGGAAGTATGCCTGGCCTGCTTATTTTGTTTCGCTCATACTCATTGCTCTGGTGCTTACTCCCCTCGGAATGACGATCAACGGAGCAAGAAGGTGGCTCAATCTCGGACTGTCGTTGCAGCCTGCAGAGGTTGCCAAGGTCGGGATGATCCTGTTTTTTGCAGCTTATGTATGCGGAAACCTTAAGCGCGTGCAGCATATAAAGGGGATAATGTATACGCTGGCTCTTGCGGCTGTCCCTTCGCTTATGGTCTATGGCATTACCGAAAATCTGAGCTCTGCTATAATAATATTTTCCATAGTGTATATCATGCTTTTCGTCGCAAGTCCCAACAGCGCGCCTTATATAATATTTGCCGGTGTTATGATAGCAATAGCGGCTCTTATCGTTTTTATCATAGCCCACAATGTGATCCCCGATGCTTCGGCGGTATCATACAGGCTGGGACGTATCAAGGCCTGGCTTAATCCCGAGGAATATGCATCCGGCAAGGGGTTTCAGACCCTTCAGGCTCTATACTCCATAGGGTCGGGAGGAGTCCTTGGGAAAGGACTGGGACAGAGCACACAGAAGCTGGGGTTTGTTCCCGAGGCTCAGAATGACATGATCTTTTCGATCGTCTGTGAGGAGCTTGGTATGTTTGGCGCTCTTGCAGTCATATTGCTTTTTATCATGCTCATTTATCATCTTCTTATGATAGCAACAAATGCCCCCGATCTTTTCTGTTCGCTGATAGTTACGGGAGTTATGACACACTTTGCGCTTCAGGTGGTGCTCAATATCGCAGTTGTGACCAACACGCTTCCGAATACGGGTATCACATTGCCGTTTATTTCATACGGAGGGTCTTCGTCTGTCTTCCTGCTTGCAGAGGTGGGAATGGCTTTGTCTGTTTCGAGAAGCATCAGGATGTACTGACATGAGAGACAAAAGGGTGCTTATAGCCTTGACCATAGCGGTTTTTCTGGTTATCGCCCTTGCCGCAGTATGGGT
>CADCRB010000320.1 GCA_902803745.1 uncultured Lachnospiraceae bacterium | reverse complement strand
CTACAAGCTGAAAATATCTTGCTCCGAAGAGCATAAATATCAGTAAAAAAAATTATGACTTACTGCGCAGAAAAATCAATATCCTAAGCCTTCTCGTCCAGGGCGAGGTTAACGTGCTCATCCGGCTTAATATCCTCATCGCGGAGCAGTCTGCATATCTCCTCGATGCCTCCGATGTCATAGGGCGTATTCTGATATACGTAATAATTAAGCCAGTTCGTATATATTATATTTGCATGGCTCCTCCAAAGGAGCATGGGTTTTTGGCTGGGATCGTCATTCGGATAATAATTGACCGGGAGAGCAGTATCCAGTCCCTTCTCTCTGTCCCTGCGGTACTCCATATCAAGGGTGCGCCTGTCATATTCGGGATGTCCGAAAAGAAAGACCTGTCTTCCTCCCATCGCTGTGCACAGGCAGACTCCGGCTTTATTGTCCCCCTCTGCGAGAACGCTGAGATACGGGCAATTATGTATGTCCTCGCTGCGGACCTCGGTATATCTGGAATGAGGGATATAAAAAAGATCATCAAAGCCGCGCACAAGAGGATCCTTACGGTTCCTGACACGATGCTGATATACTCCGAAAAGCTTTGTATCAAAGGTATGCTTGGGAAGGCCGTAATGGTAATAAAGAGCGGCCTGCGCTCCCCAGCAGACATGAAGGGTGGAGGTCACATTGGTCCTGGTCCAGTCCATTATCTTTGTCAGCTCTTCCCAGTAATCCACATCTTCATATTCCATCAGCTCCACCGGAGCCCCGGTGATGATGACTCCGTCATAGCTGCAGCTTTTCAGCTCATCCCAGGTTTTATAAAACTGATTAAGATGATTAGCAGAGGCATTTTTTGAGACATGACTCTTTACTATCATGAAAGTGACATTAATCTGAAGTGGTGTATTTGAAAGAGACCTTAAGAGCTGAAGCTCCGTATCTTCTTTTAAGGGCATGAGGTTCAGGATGCATATCTCCAGAGGCCTGATGTCCTGATGCATGGAGCGCTCGGGCTCCATCGTGAATATATTCTCATTTTCCAGGATGCTCCTTGCAGGGAGATCCTTCTGCACACAGATCGGCATTTCTTACTTTATTTTCCTTATTTGCTCTGTCTTAAAGCCTCGATCAAAGGCGTTCCAAATATACCACATCGAAACCGGTCTTTCAAATACTTCTCCGGCTTGAATTCCCTCAGAGGCAGCCTGTCCTTTTACCGGTTGAAATAAATATCCAGTCCTTCTACGATCCCCTCTGCAGTCTTATCAAGAGTCTTGTCCGAATAATCGGTCACTGTATCCCCGATCTCAAGGTCCACCGAAGGTATCGTACTGTAAGAGGTCTGGGTCAGGTCCATATCAAAGGATCCGTTGTTCCAGGTCTTGAATCCGTAATCCTGAAGGCCGTAGATCAGACTCTTTCCAAGCTTTTCATGCTCCTTCCAGCAGGATTTTACCGGCTCCATATTAAGATAATCCTCATCCTCCGGCACACTGCAGTAAAATACTCCCTTATCCGTATCGGTGGAATCATAATGCAGTGCTATATGCGCATCGGCATAATGATCGGCAATAAGGCTCCGGGCTATATTGTCAAGCTGGACATCATCGGTCTCCCTGATCATAAGCACATCATATCCATTCTTTAGCAGCTCTTCTTTAACCGCAATAGCCGCCTTCAGCGTAGCTTCACTTTCCGGGTCTCCGTTTTCCATTGTGGTCCCGGCTGTGATCGCCACTGATTCCGTAGCACCCTCAGATGTCGAGCCGCTTACTATCTTGGGACTTCCGTCAGGATGACAGGGTACCTTCACATCTCCTCCGCCCTCTGTCCCATGTCCTGCATTGACGCATATCGTAAGACCATTCCTGTCTGGGGCATCGGACTGATACAGCCGGGCTTTTCCGTCCGTGATCTTTGCATTTTCGGCATATTCCCAGGTTTTATCAAATGCTATCTCCTTATATCCGGAGTTTTCATCAGCGCTTTCATCTGCAGCTTTTTTATCGGAAACGCTGTCATCCGGAGCGGCATTATCTGAGACGCTGTTATCTGAGACGCTGTTATCCGAAACGCTGTTGTCTGAAACGCTGTTGTCCGAAACGCTGTTGTCTGAAACGCTGTTGTCCGAGACGCTTTTGTCCGGGACGCTGTTGTCTGAAACGCTGTTGCCTGAGACTCTGTTGTCTGAAACGCTGTTGTCCGACACGCTGTTGTCCGACACGCTGTTATCTGAGACGCTGTTGTCTGAAACGCTGTTATCTGAGACGCTGTTATCCGAGACTGTATTTTCGGATACGGTCTCATCAGCCGAAGAGAATACCGGTTTGCTCAGATTCTTTTCATTCTCAATATAAGGCAGGGCTGCCTCATAGATATCACCGATCCAGGTGTTTCCGTTAGCGCGCTTTGCATCAAGAGTATTGATGATGACACTGCGTATCCTTGCCTTCTCCTCACCCTCAGGCTCCATCATTGAGCTCGTGGAGCTTATCACATAGTACTTTCCGTCCTCCTGCCCGAGATAGATCATCTCATGCCCCTTAAAGAAAAGCAGCGTGCCGGCAGGAAGCTCATCAAGGAGGCCTTTCTTGTCAGCTTCTTCAGCTATGGACAGATCGTATTTTTCAACCGGCATTGCAGCCTGCCAGTTAGTGTTTCTCGGAAGCTCAAGTCCGAAACATTTATAGACATCCCTGACATAGCTTGAACAGTCAGAAGATGACAGCATCCCGCCCCAGCCATAGGCATCTCCAAGCATCTGGTAGGACTGTTCCAGGATGTTTTTTGTTGTAAGAGGCAGGAATCCGTCACTTATACCGTTATGTACAGATACAAGCGCCTGATGCCTCTCGTACATTCCGTCTTCATTTCTTCCGGGTATCCACACCGGGTGATTATAATATACAGAACGGTTTGTGATGTTATCCTCGTACTCGTCAGGATCCACCTTCCTGAGCACTGTTCCCATAGTCATTATGAGTCCGGAAAGCTCGGGGCTTGTATTGGAATCTTCAAGCCTGACCTTTGAGGATGTCACGACCATAGCCTCATCCTCAGGGAAATCCCAGGCATTCAGCCATTCAGTCTTATCCTTGCAGATCGCAATGTCTTCAGACGGTATCCATCCGGAAACGCAGGATGTCTTGCAGCAATAAAAACCGCCATCCTCGGAAGTTCCCTGTATAATGACCGGCTCACCCAGGCGGACAGCGGAAATCTGGACATTATCAAAATCATTGTCCCCGGGATCATCCGCAATTATAAGATCTGTGGGATATGCCCTGACATCTGACCTTCTTACGCAGATGCCATAGCGTATCTCTTCATTTTCAGCAGCATCACGGTCATTGAGATTACCGAGGATCTCCATCACATAGTTTCCGGAGATCACATTTCCCGATACGTCATAGTGATTTCCGTCAAGATATCCTGCCAGCTCAGTCAGGGAAGATTTCCATCTATCAAGATTTGCCGTGCTTCCGTCAAAGCTTTTATCAACCGAAGCAAGATCGTTCATATTGCATGACTCACAGGCCAGGAATGAACTGTTAAGACGATCTATGGTATCAAAGTCGGCAAGGACCTTATCAGCCTCCTTGTGATCCTTTATCCAGTAATCCGGATCGAGCATCTCCTCTGAAACATCCGGCATAGTCGAAACTTCGGCATAAACAGGGACAGACGCCGCAAGAGAAATTGCAAGTGATGCGACAAAAAGAATTGATTTTTTCATGATGAACCTCTTAAAAAATGATAGTTATCCTATTCCAGCTTGTATTCGGGTCTTCCCTCAGCAGATCTTATGATAAGTGACAGACTGTCTATAGAAGAAGCCGTGCTCTCCGTAACCTCGGAGATCAGCACCACATCCTGTGAATCATAGGCAGGGATCGTGCCTTCATACTTTGAAAGATCATCCGGAAGTATGGTCTGCTGAACTGTATGATTTTCTCCGTTTATCTTCACCCTGAAGGTAGGTCTGAGATCTATGATGTCGCAAACCCTGTCAGTCCCTTCGGTATTGGATATCTTGAAATGCATGACGAGAAGAGTGTCTCCCTGCGCAGCTGTCATTCCCATAAATACATCAT
>CADCRB010000319.1 GCA_902803745.1 uncultured Lachnospiraceae bacterium | reverse complement strand
TCAAACTTTTTCCTTACCTCGTCATTGTCCACCTTCTGATATCCGGGATAGTCGGTAGGCTGCGCTCCCATATCGCAGGCTCCCTGTACATTATTCTGTCCTCTGAGCGGATTCACACCGCAGCCGCTCTTTCCTATCTTGCCGCAGAGCACAGCCATATTGGACATGCACATGACGCCTTCCGTACCCGAGGAATGCTCCGTAACACCGAGGCAGTATATAATAGGAGCCTTCTTTGCCGTGGCATACATGCGCGCTGCCTCAATGAGCCTTTCGGGATCGATATGACAGATCTCTCCGACCTTCTCCGGTGTATAATCCTCCACCAGCTTTTTGAGCTCCTCAAAGCCCTCGGCATAATCCCTAATATAATCATGGTCTATCAGGTCTTCCTTTATCATCACATGCATCATGCCATTGGCAAATGCCACATTTGTACCGGGGCGTAGCTTCAGATGAATATCTGCCTGCTTCGCAAGACCTATCTCTCTCGGATCGACGACAATGAGCCTTGTACCGTCTTTAACAGCCCTTCTTATCTGCATTCCGACTACAGGATGGGCTTCCTCGGGATTAGATCCCACAAGCAGTATACAGTCTACATCATGGGTAATATCATGTATCGGATTAGTCATCGCGCCGGATCCCAGTGTTTTTGCCAGGCCGGTCACTGTAGCGGAATGGCATACTCTCGCACAGTTATCGGTATTATTCGTTCCGAAGCAGGTGCGCACCATTTTCTGGACCATGTAGATATCTTCATTTGCTGATCTGGAGCAGGCAAATCCGGCGAGAGATTCGCTCCCGTACTTTTCCTTGATCTCCATAAAGCGCTTTGCCGTATAGGATATAGCCTCTTCCCAGGTCGCCTTCTCAACTTTACCTGTTTCCCTGTTTTTAATGAGAGGCGTAGTGATACGGTCCTTTGAATGAATGAAATCAAAGCTGCCCGAGCGTCCCTTTACACAGAGTCTGTGATGGTTTGAAGGACCGTTGGCAGGCTCCACATTCACTATTTTATTGTTATGCACTACAAGATAATACTGGCAGCCCGTAGCACAGTGAGGACAGGTTGTAAGGACCCTTTTTACCTCCCAGTCCCTGTACTCATTTGCTCTTTTTAATGTTAACGCTCCGGTAGGACATACACTTGCGCAGTTTCCGCAGCTCTCACATCCGGTCTCTTTGTAGTTGCTTCCAAACGGAGCATCCACAATATGGAAGGTACCTGAGCGCCCGTTTGTAAGAGCGCCGTTGCAGGCAATATTATTACAGACATTGATACAGCGCTGGCAGTGTATGCATTTGCTTGGATCATAGCTAATATAAGGATTGCCCTCCAGCTTGGGAAGCTTCTTTTCTATCCCGGCTCTGGTGCCTTCATGCTCTGCGTGCTCTACTCCGTATCTGTTGCACATAGCCTGAAGCTCGCAGGGGCCGTTTGCCGGGCAGCTCATACAGTCAAGATTATGATTGCTGAGTATGAGCTTAAGCATATCCTTGCGATACTCCGTGAGTCTTTCCGACTCCGTCACTATCACCATTCCGTCCTTAGCCTTAGTCCTGCAGGCAGGGAGAAGGTTTCTGAAACCCTCACATTCCACAACGCAGAGTCTGCAGGAGCCTATATCACTGACCCCCTCCATATAACAAAGTGTAGGAATGTATACAGAGTTCCCTCTTGCGATATCCAGGATCGTCTTTCCTTCTTCGGCCTTATATGATACGCCGTTAATGCTGATATTTATCATTCTCCTCTGCCTCCTTCCATCACGCCGCAGCCGTAATGGTCGCAGCGAAGGCATCTTCCCGACTCACGCATGGCTTCCTCATAAGTCATGGATAACATTATCCCTTCAAAGCTGGTCTTTCTTTCAAAGGGATCCATCTCCATTATCTCAGCGCGTCCCGTCGCCACGCAAGGATTCGGATAAGCCGGCGGGATCTGAGTGTCATCCTCAGTCTTATGATGATAGCCGAGATATTCATCAATATTATATGCAGCGACCTGTCCGGCTGCTATTGCATTTATGGCTGTGGAGGGTCCCGTCACACAGTCGCCTCCCGAAAAGACGCCATCCATATCAGCTACCATACAGGTTTCATCTGCTATCACGCGGCCTCTTTCCACAGGAACCCCTTCC
>CADCRB010000318.1 GCA_902803745.1 uncultured Lachnospiraceae bacterium | reverse complement strand
ACCTCCCACTGGGCTGACAGACTGTCATCATCAGTATATACTGTCCAGTCATTCTCCGCATCAATGAAGATGTCCGGTTTTCCCATATTGACCATAGGCTCTATAGTAAACATAAGTCCCGGAGCCATTACCATCTCCGTATTTGGCTCCGTAACATAGCTGACCCAGGGCTCTTCATGGAAATCAAGACCTACGCCATGTCCTCCGATCTCCCTTACAACGGAATATCCCTTTGATTTGCAAAAGGCATTCACGGCTGATCCCATATCTCCCAGTGTTTTCCAAGGTTTTACTGCCTTAAGTCCCACATTCACGGCCTCGTGGACATCATCAACCAGCTTCTTCGCTTCAGGCTCTGCATCACCAATGATAAACATTCTGGAGCTGTCTGCATAATATCCGTTAAGTATGGTTGTACAGTCTACGTTAATGATATCGCCGTCGCAAAGTATATCCTCCTCGGATGGTATCCCGTGGCACACCTGGGAATTAACGGAGGTACACACACTCTTCGGGAAGCCTTCGTAGCCTAAAGTCGCCGGTATCCCTCCCATATCACGGGTAATCTTCGCTACCCAGTCATCAATATCCTGGGTCGATATCCCCTCTCTGATATGCTCACCCACATAATCAAGACAAGCCATATTGATCACTGCTGCTGCCTTACATCCACTGATCTGCTCAGGGGTCTTTATCAGTTCATGACCCGGCACCTTATATCCGCGGCGTCTGAAATCGTCTATCTTCTGATCAAATTCCTCGTGGCAGTTCTTATATTTCAGCCCGCTGCCACACCAGCACTGACTGTTTCTTCCAAGTATCATCCGTTCATTTCCTTATTTTCAGCACTTCGAATCCATAATGTATCCATATTACTATAGATTATTGATTTATTGACTCTCGTTTCTTTTTCTGGAACCGGCATCTGCCGGAAGATTATCGATACGCTTCCTGCAGAATGTTAACCCTCCAATAAGGGTTGATAAAATTATGTAAACCGAACTTGAGATCAATATCTGCGGTACGTTTCTGGACGCAAAAAACTGTAACGTAGTAAACTGGGGAGTAAGCAGTATCTTATCCTTGATAAACTTAAATACACTTATACTCAAGGGTTCTGCACCGAGCCCCATGACTATCCTTGGAAGAACCACAGTAAGTACCCAGAAAACAATAAAAGCCCTTAGCTTTTTCTCAAAAGCAAAAAGACACATCAATCCAAGTGAGCACCCTGCCATAAAAAGAGGAAAAGCGCAGGATATATTCACCGCAAAATCCTGTACTATTTCCAAAGAAAGTGTTCCAGTTGAAAGCTGAAATACAGTAGAAATACCTATGAAAATAACGAAAGCCATTACCACTATCAGAAAAAGGCAAAGCCATGTAGCAAAAAGCTTTCCCAGATAAAGCTGGGGTCTTCTAAGTCTTTTAGTGATCCTGTCCTTAATGAACGGATCAGGATAATTCTCTCCGAATACCATATCCGAAATAAATATGGTCGTATAATACGGAAGCCAGAAGAATCCCCCTGCAAACATGATCAGATTATAGCCGTAAGTACCATCATTGGTACCGTACACATAGTCCCTGAATGCGATCATAGCCAGATTTGCCAGTACAGAAACCGCAGCTATGGCAATTATGATCTTAATATAGTATTTAGACTTTACAGCCCTTATAAACTCTGTCCATATATAACGGATCATCTCTTAATTATCATCCACCGCATAGTTAGGTGCTTCCTTGGTGATGTGAATGTCGTGAGGATGGCTCTCCTTCAGTGAAGCGCTGGAGATCTTCATAAATCTCCCCGTCTCATGAAGCTTTGCTATACTTTCGGCGCCACAGTAGCCCATTCCCGAACGAAGACCTCCGATAAGCTGATAGACCGTATCCTCCACGGAGCCCTTGTAGGCAACACGTCCCTCGACTCCCTC
This sequence comes from uncultured Lachnospiraceae bacterium, assembly GCA_902803745.1. Taxonomy (GTDB): domain Bacteria; phylum Bacillota; class Clostridia; order Lachnospirales; family Lachnospiraceae; genus NK4A144. The sequence continues at coordinate 3,451 of CADCRB010000318.1, read as the reverse complement.
AGGCACAAGCTTCTTGGCGCCTTCCTGGAAGTACCTGTCCTTACTTCCGTTCTCCATGGCAGAGATACTGCCCATGCCTCTGTACACCTTGTATTTACGTCCCTGAAACAGCTCGAAATCGCCCGGAGCTTCGTCGCATCCGGCAAACATCGATCCCATCATGGTGACCGAACCTCCTGCTGCTATCGCCTTCGTAATATCGCCCGAATACTTTATTCCTCCGTCCGCTATGATCGGAACATCATATTTCTTTGCCTCCTCATAGCAGTTCATTATAGCAGTTATCTGCGGGACGCCGATTCCGGCTACCACACGGGTCGTACAGATCGAGCCGGGTCCTATACCCACCTTAACAGCATCTGCACCTGCCTTGATCAGATCTTCACAGGCCTCACCTGTAGCCACGTTCCCGGCTATGACCTGAAGCTCCGGATAAGCGTCCTTTATCATTCTGAGACAGTTTATCACATTTGCAGAGTGACCATGCGCGCTGTCCAGGACAATACAGTCTACCTTTGCCTTGACCAAAGCCTCCACGCGCTCAAGAACATTTGCGGTTATTCCTACTCCCGCTCCGCAGAGCAGTCTGCCCTTTTCATCCTTTGCAGAATTCGGATATTTGATCTGCTTTTCGATATCCTTTATTGTAATAAGTCCCTTAAGGTTTCCCTCGTCATCTACTATAGGTAGCTTCTCCTTCCTTGCATCGGCAAGGATCCTCCTTGCCTCCTCCAGCGTGATGCCTTCCTTTGCCGTAACGAGGTTATCCTTAGTCATACGGTCTCTTATTTTTTGTGTGAAATCAGTCTCGAATTTAAGATCTCTGTTTGTGATGATACCAACGAGTTTTCTTCCCTCCGTGACCGGGACTCCCGATATCCTGAACTTTCCCATTAGATTGTCTGCATCCTCAAGCGTGTGATCCGGAGATAACGAAAACGGATCCGTTATGACCCCGTTTTCGGATCTTTTCACCTTATCAACTTCATCCGCCTGAGCCTCTATCGACATATTCTTATGAATAATACCGATACCTCCCTGCCTTGCCATTGCTATGGCCATACGATTTTCCGTCACCGTATCCATGCCTGCGCTCATCAGCGGTATATTCAGTTTTATGCTCTTTGTGAGATTAGTAGAGATATCTACCTGATTGGGTATGACCTCCGAATAAGATGGAACCAACAGTACATCATCAAAAGTGATGCCGTCTCCGATTATTCTGCTCATTTTTGCGCCCTCCTTTGGCATAAGGCGTCTGCCAGCTTATAACATCCCACTGTTGGAGTCCTGATGCCGATCACATCCATCGCAGTTTATAATTGTCCAATACTATAGCACAGGATTCAAAAATATACCAGCTTTATATTGTCCCGAACACCTTCCTCGGATAGACCGATCTCACGGTTTTCACGAATTCATCATTCGGTTCAAGCCTGACCCTGTGAATATCCTGTCCGCTCCGGACTATGAGGATCCAGGCCTTTATGCCTTCCCCGCCTGAGGTATAATCCCTGTCCACTGTCTTCATATTCTTATATTCATCCAGCTGATAAGCACCCTCAGCGGCAAAGATCTCCATCTGTTCCAGATCATATTCGGCGGTCCTTTTTCTTTTTTCCTTTGAAAAAATACTGTCGATCTCTATGGATCTTGAAACATAAAGATACTCATACTCGACAGACAGTCTTGGCAGACAAAAGATCACAACAAGGATCATCGCAACGAATCCAGCCAGAAAAATAAAATTCAATAATAATCCGGCGATGAGAAAAAGCGCTGTCAATCCCCAGACAGCCCCCCTCACCAAAGTATCATATGGCCTGGGGTTCCTGGCAACCAGGCACTCGGCATACCGATCTTCCAATTATCCTTCCGCCTCTGACTTTGCTTCTTTCTGCGAAGCTTCGATATATTCATTCAGATATTTCACTATATCGTCTCCGTCAAGCCCATGCACCATTGCCGCATCCGCAACAGACTCTGCCTGTGAAGCAGGACATCCTATACAGCCCATTCCGCATTCCATCAGGGCATACATCGACTGAGGATAAGCACGAAGGATATCACCTATTAACATGTCCTTGGTTATTTTTACTCCATTTGTCTCTTCCATTATAATGAAACTCCTTTATAAATCTCCATTTTACGATCCTAAATCTTCATCAGAAAATCAAGAACTAATCATAACATATCATACGCTTTGGAGTCAAAAAAGGCTGCCGTTTTCCGGCAGCCTTTCCAATCTTATCGTTTTTGTCAAAGATCAGGCTTTTTTCGCTTTATTCTCAGCCTGCTTTTTGAATGCAGCTACTGCCTCAAATACAAGGATAACTGCAAGCACTATCATAGCTGCAGCAAAGATGAGCTGGAACCATACGCCGAATGCCGCACGGCCTACTGAAGTACCTGCCTCAAGAGCCTTGTTGACTGATACATTGCCTGCCACATCCTTAACCTGAGCTATGACCTTCATAACAAGGCTTGTAAGTGTAGCGCAGAGCATGAATACCATCGGGATGTAGAACATCTTGTTGTTCTTTCCGACCTCACCGAGCCAGCAGCATACCGCGAGAAGTGCGATACCTGCAAGAAGCTGGTTGGCTGCACCGAAAAGCGCCCATATCTCATTAAGGCTGTATCCGCCGAATACGCATCCGATTATGACCATGAAGAGCGTACCTGTAAGCGGATGAGCAAGGAACTTACGTACTCCGCTGGCATCCTTATATGAAGACTCGTTCTCCTTAAGGAAAAGCTCTGAGAACATGAATCTTGAAAGCCTCGTAGCCGAGTCAAGAGATGTCAGAGCAAACACTGAAACCGCAAGCGTAAGGAGCGCTGCGATAACGTTGTACTGTGTCGAGCCCTCAGGACCGAACATTGTAGCGATACCTGCTCCGAAAGCTGCCGAAGGTGAACCGAAGTCACCGTTGGTGAACTTTGAAAATACCATTCCGACAGATATCAGTGAGATAACTCCGAGAGCAGACTCGATAAGCATTGAACCGTAGCCTATAGGCTTTGCATGAGCCTCGTTTGCTATCTGCTTTGAAGATGTACCTGTAGAGATAAGTGAATGGAATCCCGAGCAAGCACCACAGGCCACAGTGATGAAAAGTGCCGGGAACATGAATCCAAGCTTCTCATTCTTGAATCCTGTGAATGCGGGGAGCTGGAATGTAGCTGTTCCGGAAAATGCAGAGAACAGGATACCAAACACAGCTATGGCCATCATGGCATAAAGAAGGAATGATGAAAGATAATCACGGGGCTGGAGCATGATCCATACCGGTATCAGTGAAGCTACCGCGATATAGATACCGATGAATACGATCCATGCCGTCCTTCCCATCGCGAAGCCGACCTTAAGGCCGAGAGCGGTGATGACCACGATGCCGATTATGCCTATTACAGTTGCAGGGCCGGTCTTCATTCCACCCCTGTTTGT
>CADCRB010000317.1 GCA_902803745.1 uncultured Lachnospiraceae bacterium | reverse complement strand
AACTATAATCGATCATACGGATTTAAAGAAGGATCATATTATGAATATAGGCATTATAGGCTGCGGCCTGATAGGAAATAAGAGAGCGAACGCCATATCTGAGGGACATAAGCTGTACGGTGTATGTGATCTTGATATGTCAAGAGCGGAAAAGCTGGCAAAAGCTAAGGGGGCAGAGCTCTGTGTATCTGATTACAGAGAGCTCATAGATACGGATAAGACAGACCTTATCATCGTATCTACCCTGAACAACCTTCTTGCTCCGATCACCTTGTATGCAGTACAGCATGGCAAGCATGTGATAGTGGAAAAGCCCGGCGCGATAAGCTCACGTGAGCTTATTCCCATCATAGAGGAATCAGAGAAAAGAAACGTCATAGTCAAGGTCGGCTTCAATCACAGATACCATCCCGCCATGCTTAAGGCTAAGGAGATCATGGAGAGCGGCAAGACAGGGCCGGTGATGTTTATCCGCGGCAGATACGGACATGGCGGAAGGATCGGCTATGATAAGGAGTGGAGGGCTGATGCTTCGCTGTCCGGAGGCGGTGAGACCATAGACCAGGGCGTGCATCTGATAGATCTTTCCAGATGGTATATGGGTGATTTTGATGAAGTCATGGGTTTTGCGGATACATATTTCTGGGATATGCCTGTGGATGACAACGGCTTTATTGGCCTTAGAAAGAAGGACGGCAGGGCAGCCTGGCTGCAGGTGAGCTGTACAGAGTGGAAGAATATGTTCTCACTGGAGATATACTGCAAAAACGCCAAGCTTGCCATAGAAGGACTCGGCGGAAGCTACGGAGTGGAAAAGCTCTTTCACTATCAGATGCTCCCTGAAATGGGACCGCCGGATACAACGATATATGAATATCCGAGGGGAGATAATTCCTGGGCTTTGGAGTTTAAGGAAGTGGCGGAAGCTGTCGAAAAAGGCAGGAGGCTTGAAACCGGAGGCCTTGGCGATGCCCTGGAAGCCTTGAAGATAGTGGAGAAGATCTACGGAAGGGATGCAGCCGGATGATAAACCGGCATGATCAGAGGAGTTAATATGCTTATAGTAAGGAGCCCTTTAAGAATATCGCTGGGAGGCGGAGGCACGGATCTTCCGTCATATTATGAGGAAAATGAAGGCTTTCTCATCACAGCGGCAATCAATAAATTCGTCTATCTCACCATGCATGAGAATTTTGAAGATGAGATACTGGTTAAATATTCAAAGACTGAGAAGACCCGTGATGTAAATGACATCAGACATCCCATATTCAGGGAATGCATAAAAATGCTCGAGCTTCAGGATGAGAGCTTTGAGATACAGTCCATGGCGGATATCCCCGCCGGCACGGGACTGGGTTCATCCAGCAGCTTTACCACGGCTCTTCTGAAATGTCTGCACGAATACAAGGGTGAGCTCGTGGATACGGAGAAACTCGCGCAGGAAGCCTGTGAGATAGAGATGGTAAGGCTTAAGGAGCCCATCGGAAAGCAGGATCAGTACATCGCTTCCTATGGCGGCATCAGAGCCATGTGGTTCAGGAAAGACGGAACGGTCGATGTGGAAAGCCTGAATATGTCACGGGAGACACTGTACAATCTTGAAGACAATCTCGTGCTGTATTTCACGGGATTTGAAAGATCCGCTTCACAGATCCTTAAGGAGCAGGATGACAAGACGAAGGCTTCTGACAGCGGGATGAAGCAGAATCTTGATATGGTAAAGCAGATGGGACTTGACAGCAAGGCGGCATTCGAAAAAGGCGACTTAAGGGCATTTGCCGATATTATGAACCATCATTGGGAAATAAAGAAGAAACGCTCGAATGCGATGTCCAATCCAAGGATAGATGAATGGTATGATCATGCGATGAAGAACGGCGCTTTGGGCGGCAAGCTCATAGGCGCAGGCGGCGGAGGATTTCTGATGTTTTATTCAGAGGATAAGGTGAAACTTCGTGAAGCCATGCTTGGCTCGGGACTTAAAGAGGTAAGGTTCAGATTCGAGAATCTGGTAACGAGGCTGATATACTGATATGGGAAAACTTGACGGAAAGAAGGCCCTGATCACAGGCGGTCAGAGAGGCCTTGGCTTTGAGATAGCAAAGGAATATGTACGGCAGGGTGCAGACATTTTTATCTGCGCGCGAAGCGGAGATGCGCTTCAGACAGCTGCAGCAGAGCTGTCAGCCCTTAAGGTGAGGGCAGATCAGATAATATCATATAAAAAAGCGGACGTTTCGAATGCTTCCGATATGGATGTGCTCTTTGACAGTGTAATGCAGGAGTTTGACGGAAATCTTGACGTGCTGGTAAATAACGCCGGTATACAGGGTCCTATAGGAGCTCTCGAAGAAAACGACTGGGATGAGCTGATAAAAGTAATTAATATCAACCTTGTCGGCGCCTTGTATTGCATGAGAAAAGCGGTCGTTATATTTAAGGAAGAGGCAAAGAAAAACGGCAGCGGCTCAAAGAGCATAATCAATATCTCCGGAGGCGGAGCTACGGGACCCCGGCCTTATTTTATGGGATATGCCGTTGCAAAGACAGGTATAGTAAGGGCTACAGAGACACTTGCCAAAGAGGTAAAACCCTATAATATAAGAGTTAACGCCATTGCTCCGGGAGCCATGAATACCAGGATGATGGATGAGATCCTGAGCGCCGGCGACAGGGCAGGAGAAGAATATGAGAAGATCCTGCAAAAGAAAAATAACGGCGGTGATTCTATGGATAAGCCTGCAAAGCTGGCTGCTTATCTGGCCTCCGATGACTCGGCTTTTGTCACGGGAAAGCTGATAAGCGCTGTCTGGGACGGCTGGCAGGACTTTGAAAAGCATGAGGGAGATATTGCCGAAAGCGATATTTTTACCTTAAGGCGCATCGTTCCGAAAGACAGAGGATTTGACTGGGAATAAGATATAAATGGCGGAATTTTTTATAGACCGTGAGACAGCCGAATATGAGGAGAGGCGAAAGGCGCGTCTTGCAAGGCGCGAAGAGCATTTAAGGCTGCAGCGGGAAAGAGAAAGAAAGATAAGAAGATATTTTATAATAGCAGGAGCGGGTATCGGAGCTGCGGTTCTCGTTTCTGTTATCATGCTTGTGTCTTTTTCATTTATCAAATACAGAAGCAGTGCTTCCTCAAGGAGGCCGGAGCCTCCTTCGCCTGAAACTGCAGTATCCGTAAATATTCCGGGTGACGCGAGAGAATCCCTGTATGATGATAATGCTGATACAGCCGGTATTGCGGCCCAAAGCGCCGCGGATGGCAGCGGAGCTTCACCTGCTATGACAGAGCTTTCAGCAGAGGAGCTCGAAGCCATTGAGGCAGAGGCAAGAGCTGCGATGACTACCGGAGCCGGTCCGCTGGAGCTTAATACCCTGCCCGGCCAGACTACGAGGAAGATCTCGACAACAGTAGATTCTGACTTTGCGATACTGATATCCCTTTCGGACAACCAGGTTCTGGCCGAAAGGAAGTCGCAGCAAAAGATGTATCCGGCATCCATGACCAAGGTACTTACGGTCCTGGTGGCTGCAGAGCATCTGGAAGATGAGACCCATCTTGATGATATCTACACTATGACCCGCGAGATAGAGAGCTATTCTTATTCCAACGGCTGCTCAAACGTAGGATTTTCCCCGGGAGAGCGTGTCCGGGTCGAGGACCTTTTTTACGGCACCATACTCCCGTCAGGAGCAGATGCAGCCATGGGTCTTCCGGAGTATACAGCAGGCAATCAGGAGAACTTT
>CADCRB010000316.1 GCA_902803745.1 uncultured Lachnospiraceae bacterium | reverse complement strand
GCTGGCTGATGAAACCGGGTATAGTGGTATCTGGATCGGCGAGTTCTATTACCAGGCAGCTGATGAGTACGGAGCCGGATACAAGGATAAGGACGAACTTGTCGAATCAATAATTGAAGAGATCGAGAGAGAAAAAAAGAGACAATAGCATGATGGACATCCGGCTTTTCCATCTCCGTCTTCAGAGTATCCATGCTATAATAAATTATAATTCTATGGGGGGACGGCTGGATATGAGTAAAAGCCCAAGATGTTTATATTATAGTGATATCGGTTCGTTTCTAAATAGGGAAACAGAATCGGTATTTGGTGCGCTGTGTGATAAGTATCACGGAGATGCACTTACTACAACACGCGAGGCATGGAAAAAGGAAATTGAAATACTGCGAAGAGAATTAACGCCCTGGGAAGATACCGATGGGCGTATTGTGTTTGAATATGATATCCCGCGTTTGGGGAAGCGTATAGATGTCGTTCTCCTGTTGAAAGGAATTATTTTTTGCCTTGAATTTAAGGTGGGAGAAGCATCCATTCTTGAAAATGACGTAGATCAGGTTTTGGACTACGCCTTAGATCTGAAGAATTTCCACAAGTACAGTCAGGACCGAGTAATAGTCCCTGTCCTGATTGCTACAAAGTATAATAAGAAGTCGTCTTTGATACAGCCCTCTGTGTATGATGATAGAGTAGTAAATCCTTTGATAACTGGAGAAATAGGGATTTCTGATCTGCTAAAAAAAGTATTGCAGCATTTCCCAAATGAGAATGAAATTGACTCTAACTGGATCATAAGTCCATATGCGCCAACACCTACGATAATAGAGGCGGCAAGGACACTGTATGAGAGTCATTCTGTAGAAGATATCACACGGCATGAAGCTGATGAAGTGATGACTGACAGGACGATTTCTTATATTCTTGATGTGATCAAAAAGAGCAGGGAGAATAAAGAAAAAAGCATCTGCTTTGTAACCGGGGTTCCGGGTGCGGGGAAGACTCTGGTGGGCCTCGATGTTGCCGTAAAACAAACATATCAGGGAACTGATAATCCGAATTTGGATGAGGGAGCAGTATACCTTTCCGGAAACGGCCCTTTAGTTGCTGTTCTGAATGAAGCTTTGGCAAAGGATAACTATATAAAATGTAAAGAACGAGGAGAAAAAAAGAAACTCACCGATTCGCGAAGGGAAGTAGGAAAATTCATTCAGATAATCCATCGGTATAGGGATAACATGCTTGCGAAAATAAAGAATCCGGTAGAGAATGGGATTCTTGAAATCGATCCGGAAAAAGCAGTTAAGATGCAGAATGCCGGCTATGGTGAAGTTGAACATGTGGCAATATTTGACGAAGCGCAAAGGTCTTGGACACATAAAAGACTTGCAGAGTATTTAAAACGTGGCGGAACGTATGGGAACAAGCTGAAAGTACCTAACTTTCCGATGTCGGAAGCATCATTTTTGATATGGTCACTGGATCAGCGTGAGGATTGGGCAACAATAATTTGCCTTGTCGGGGGAGGACAGGAAATCAATACCGGCGAAGCAGGGATTATTGAGTGGATCCGATCCCTGAACGATACTTTTACGCATTGGAAGATTTATATATCACCTCAGTTGACCGAGCCGGAGTATGCAGAAGGAAGAGTGGATGAACTGTTGGCTCGGAACAGACAAGTGACATACTCAGAATGTTTGCATTTGGGCGTATCCCTGAGATCATACAGAGCTGAAAAATTGTCGGCTTTTGTTCATGCATTACTCGCTATCGATGATAAAGCTCCATTGATATATAAAGATATAAAGGACAAGTATCCAATTGTATTAACCAGGAACATGGAAAAAGCACGAAGATGGCTGCATGAAAAAGTGAGGGGGACTGAAAAAACCGGTGTGCTTATAACCAAGGAATCAGCAAGATACAAACCGTTGGGAGTACATGTCCTTCAGAGTGGTGACGAAAATGCGGTGCATTGGTTTCTTGAAGATAAGACGGATACCAGATCTTCGAATTATCTGGAGGATGCTGCAACGGAGATTCAGGTGCAGGGATTGGAGTTGGACTATACATGTCTGTTGTGGGATGCCGATATGCGATATGATAACGGTCGATGGCGATATTACAGGTTTAGTTCAAGTTCGTCCAAGTGGGTGGAACAAATTGATAACAGTGAGAGTAAACACGAACAGATGAAGTATATGCTAAATGCCTATAGGGTATTGCTCACGCGCGCGCGGGCAGGGATGGTAATTTGCGTCCCAGAAGGCAATGAACATAAAACGTTAAGTGGATTTTGGGAGGATAGTACACGTCTGCCCGAATACTATGATGGTACTTATCATTACCTGAAAAATCTGGGGATAGTAGAAATATAATATGTGTGAGAATAAGCATGT
>CADCRB010000315.1 GCA_902803745.1 uncultured Lachnospiraceae bacterium | reverse complement strand
GAGCTGATGCTCGGTACGGGCCATATCACCAAGAAGATACAACGCTCTTTCCTTTGCGCGCTTCGAAAGAAGCTTTATTATCTCAGCATAAGTTTCATCGGAAATCTCAGCCCCTGCTTCGATCCCAAATTGCTTTATTTCCTTACTGTACAGGCAGAAAGCCGGAGCATCCTCCGAAAGATACACCAGCTTTCTGTTCTTTTTATATTCTTCTATCTTAACTACCAGCAAGATCAGTCTTCATCCCCGGCTTTCCGTTTGGAGGCAGCTTTCTTTTCGGGTGCGGATGCCTCCTCAGATGAAGTCTCGCCCTCTATTAGGCCATAGTGCTCCCGGATCTTTCTGTCAACTGTCTCTAATACCTCAGGATTCTGCTCAAGGTAGAGCTTCGCGTTCTCCCTTCCCTGTCCGATCTTATCTCCGTTGTATGCATACCATGCTCCGCTCTTGTTTATAATATCAAGATTGGCCGCCAGATCCAGTATATCGCCGCTGGTGGATATTCCCTTGCCGAACATGATATCAAACTCTGCAGTCTTAAAGGGAGGCGCCACTTTATTTTTTACAACCTTGACTCGTGTCCTGTTTCCGATGATCTGGCCTGACTGCTGTATCTTATCAATTCTCCTGACATCAAGTCTTACCGAAGCATAGAACTTCAGGGCATTTCCACCGGTAGTCGTCTCAGGATTTCCAAACATCACACCGATCTTTTCCCTCAGCTGATTGATAAATACTACCGTACAGTTCGTCTTGCTGATGATCCCGGTAAGCTTTCTGAGCGCCTGTGACATAAGCCTTGCCTGAAGTCCCATGTGGGAATCACCCATATTCCCTTCTATCTCATCCTTGGGCACAAGCGCGGCCACAGAGTCAACGACTACTATGTCCATGGCTCCGGATCTGACCATGGTCTCGCAGATCTCTAAAGCCTGCTCGCCGGAATCCGGCTGGGAAATATACAGATTGTCTATATCCACTCCGATATTCCTGGCATACTCCGGATCCAGCGCATGCTCAGCATCTACAAAGCCGGCTATGCCTCCCAGCTTCTGGGCCTCTGCTATCATATGGAGTGTAAGTGTCGTCTTACCTGAAGACTCGGATCCGTAAATCTCTATGATCCTTCCCTTCGGCACACCACCTATGCCTAAGGCTATATCCAGGGAAAGAGAACCTGTGGGTATGGCGCCTACGCCCATGTCTGCGACATTCTCCCCCAGCTTCATAACGGATCCTTTTCCGAACTGCTTCTCTATCTGCGAAATCGCAACATCCAATGCTTTGATCTTTTCTGAATTGTCCATAATCATTCTCCTCTAAATAAATACTGTTTATTTTATGTTTCAGTCTTATTGTCTGACTTGCCTGTCATATTGACTGCACATTGCCTGCGGTTTCATACCGCGATATTCTACTCGAACAGTTGTTCGTATTTGTTAATAGTATATTAAAATCCAAATGGTGTCAACATTTTTTTCAGCATTCAAGTCAGCAATCAGATATAATGGTTTACATAATCCATCACCTCTTTCCGTTCTGATTTTTAATAAATGGATTCTTGCGCAGTGAACACTGCATAAAAACCTGGCGGATCGATCCGCTCATAAAAAAGATGGGTGCACCTTTTTCGATGCATCCGTAAGAATATCACCATTTGCAGCTAAATGCAAATATTCCCTGACAGGGTCAATATACCGTGAAGCTGTCAGGCCATGCCCTGCAGATCAGATTAAGATTATATTTATTTGCCAATTCAACGGCAGCATCCGTAGGCACTGATTTACTGACAAGCACGGGAACTCCGGCCATCAGCGCTTTTCTTGCCATGTCAGCCGGTACGCGGCCCGTTGTATAGAGAACGCACTTTAACGGATCCGCCCCGTCAAGCAGGATGCGTCCCACCGCTTTATCCAATGCATTATGTCTGCTTATATCCTCATAGCAGGCAATCCCGCCATCAGGCAGATACAGATAACAGCTGTGAGTTCCGCCTGTCTTAAGATGCAGGGCGGAATCCCTGACAAAACTCTCTGCCAGTGAGAAAACCACAGATTCGTCAGGCTTTACCTTTGGCAGCTCAGATATCTCCACAGCTCCGGCAGGGGAAAGAAGCTGTATATTGCCGGCGCAGCAGGAAGGTTCCACCCCTCTGTACGGCTCTAAAGAAATATCTTCCTTAAGGGTCACCTCTGCCAGATTTCCCTGACCGCAGATAAAAAGCTTTTCGACATCATCCGCGCCTGTTATCAGTCCCTCTGTACGCAAACGGCCGATCACAAGCTCCTTAAGATGATCAGCTGTGACGGAAAGCCTTGCCAATACACAGCCGTTCACTCTCACTTCCATAAAATGCTCATGTATCAGAGTCTCTTCCCCGGAACGCTGTCCTTCCCCGCGTGAGATCACCACGCTCTTCATCTGATGTAATATTTCTGCTTCTTTTGTATGATCCTCGATCTGCATATCTTCTTTCCGTTCCCGGTTTTGTCAGTTCTCGTTAAAAAGAGAAATCAGTACATCCGAAATATGACTGCAGTGATTGGAGACCCTTTCGCAGAGCGCTATGATATCGTTAAAAACAAATCCGTGCTGGATAGTGCATTCATTACGCTGGAGCCGGGCAATATGGTTGCTCTTCATGCTGTCGCACAGCTCCTTGACTCCCGATTCAAGTGAGCTTATCTGACCGGCTTCAAGGCTGTCTGCTTCTATAAAGGCATTCGTAGTAACATTGACCTCTTTTCTGAGAAGGTTAAACAGCTCCCTTAATTCCTCCCTTGCCTCCGAAGAAAAATCTATCTCCTTTTCG
>CADCRB010000314.1 GCA_902803745.1 uncultured Lachnospiraceae bacterium | reverse complement strand
GCGGAACGCGGAGTTCTTGCGCGAAAATCCGATTTCTCGCGCAAGAAGTCATAATAAGCATGTTCCCCCAGCCACATATAATAAAGTATAATGAACAAAGATACAGTTATTTTGATTGCCATCTGTTCAGAAGATGCAATTAAGCATTTGCTTACGGGCTTCAGGAGATTAAAGGAGATTAGGTCAATGGAAAATTTTACTTTTTATTCACCGACTTATTTTGTATTCGGCAAAAACTCGGAAACTCAGACCGGAGATATGATAAAACGTTTTGGCGGCAGCAAAGTCCTGATCCACTACGGTGGAGGAAGTGTGGTCCGTTCCGGTCTTCTGGACAGGGTGAAGGAATCACTTAAGTCCGGAAACATCGAATATGTTGAGCTTGGCGGAGTGAAGCCAAATCCCCGCAGCGGACTTGTATATGAAGGAATAGAGCTTTGCAGGAAAGAGAAGGTGGACTTTATACTCGCGGTAGGCGGGGGAAGCACCATAGATTCATCAAAGGCCATTGCTGCAGGAGTTGTTTACGATGGTGATTTCTGGGATTTTTACAGCGGAAAGCTCATAGAAGAGGCTCTGCCTGTGGGCACGATCCTTACCATAGCAGCAGCCGGAAGCGAGGGCAGTCCGGATTCTGTTATCACAAAGGAAGAAGGAATGTTTAAGCGCGGTGCTACAGGAGATGCGATAAGACCTAAGTTCAGCATACTTAATCCTGCTCTGACCCAGACACTGCCGCCCTTCCAGTCGGCAGCCGGTATCACCGATATCATGGCGCATCTTTATGAAAGATATCTCACTAATTCAACAGAGGTCGAAGTAACCGACAGGCTTATCGAGGCTCTTCTTCTCACAATGAAGCATGAGGGGCCGCGCGTTATTGAGAATCCTGATAATTATGAGGCAAGGGCTAATATTATGTGGGCAGGTATGATGGCGCACAATAACTCCTGCGGTGTAGGCCGGACCCAGGACTGGAACAGTCACGATATCGAGCATGAACTTTCGGCACTGTATGACTGCGCACACGGTGCAGGTCTTGCAGTGACCATGCCGGCGGTCTTCAGATATGTGATGAAGCATAATGTTATGCGTTTTGCGCAGGCTGCAGTAAGAGTCTGGGGCTGCAGCATGGATTTCGAGCATCCTGAAGTTACTGCTCTTGAGGGTATAAAGGCGTTATCGGATTTCCTTACAGGTCTTGGAATGCCGAAGAATTTCAGCGAGCTGGGCGCAAAGGAAGAAGATATCCCGGCCCTTGTAGAGAGCCTTTGCTGCGGCAACGGAAGAGACGGCAAACTTTCCGGCTTTGTTACTCTCGACAAGGAAGACTGCACAAAGATCTATAAAATGATGATCTGAATGATTTCAGAGGTGTAAGGGGGATGCCCCCCTTACGCCCTTACTCCACCGTCACAGATTTAGCGAGATTCCGGGGCTTATCGACATCGATGCCCTTGGCAACGCTGATATAATAACCGAGGAGCTGAAGCGGTATCACAGCAAGTGATGCCGCAAAATGCTCCTCAATCTTTGGCACATATACCGCAAAATCCACCGTATCCTCTATCTCATAATGCCCGTAGGTCGTAAGTCCCATAAGATAAGCCCCTCTGGCTCTGCATTCCACCATATTGCTGACGGTCTTTTCAAAAAGATCATTCTGGGTAAGCACACCTATGACCAGGATACCATCCTCTATAAGACTGATGGTACCATGCTTGAGCTCACCTGCCGCATATGCTTCGGAGTGTATGTATGATATCTCCTTGAGTTTCAGACTGCCCTCAAGCGTAGCTGCATAATCAATGCCCCTGCCGACATAAAACACATCCTTGGCATTAGCATACTTTGCCGCAAACCACTGTATCCTCTCCTTGTCATCAAGGATCTTCGTTATCTTTTCGGGTATTGCTTCAAGCTCGGAAATATAATGAGCATACTGCTCCTCATCTATAAAGCCCCGTGCCTTTCCCATCTGCACCGCAAGTGCGTAGCAGACTATAAGCTGCGTACTGTACGCCTTTGTCGTAGCGACAGAGATCTCCGGGCCGGCTAGCGTATATATCACATGATCCGCCTCTCTTGCAATGGAAGAGCCTACAACATTGACTATACCCAACGTCACTGCCCCAAGTTTCTTTGCTTCTCTCAGCGCGGCAAGCGAATCTGCCGTCTCACCCGACTGGGATATCACTATCACGAGATCCTTATCCGTGATCATGGGCTTTCTGTACCTGAATTCAGAGGCCAGCTCCACTCTCACGGGAATATGCGTCAAATCCTCAAATACATACTGCGCCACCATTCCCACATGCCAGGCAGAACCGCAGGCTGCAATATATATCTGTCGGATATTATCCATGAACCCTTCTTCCAGTCCGCTCTCCGAAAGATTTATCGCCCCGTCATGTACAAGGGATCTCACCGTATCCTCTACAGCTTTAGGCTGCTCGTTTATCTCCTTCATCATGAAATGCTCGAATCCGCCCTTTTCCGCAGCAGCTGCATCCCACTCTATCTCTACAGGATCCTTGGATATCTCGTCTCCGTCCAGATTATAGAAATGCACCTCCCCCG
>CADCRB010000313.1 GCA_902803745.1 uncultured Lachnospiraceae bacterium | reverse complement strand
CGGAGAGTGAGACCTGAAAATATTCAAGACGGTTTTTTACTGACTCCTGTATCGCTTGATACAGGAGTTTTTATATTGTATACAAAGTATTATTATGATATACTAACCCTTGTATTCTTATCTGAACAATAATCTTGTTTGAAAGAAAGCAGCGACTATATGGAAATAAAGGCATACGCAAAGATAAATCTTGGCCTTGATATTACAGGAAAAAGACCGGACGGTTATCACGAGCTAAGAACCATAATGCAGCAGATTGATCTATATGATGAGATAAAGCTTTATGCGGAAGCAGAGATCGGAGGCAGCAACGATAAAGGACAGATACTGGTTTCCTGCAATGATACCATGGTTCCTACTGATGAAAGGAATCTGGCATATAAAGCAGCAAGGTTGCTTTTTGACGAATTTGATATAACGGACTCCATTCTTATCGAGATAAATAAGAATATACCAGTGTCCGCCGGACTGGCGGGGGGATCAACTGATGCTGCGGCAGTATTGAAGGGAGTAAATGAATACTTCGGTCTGGGGCTTTCTCAGGAAGAGCTTATAAATAGAGGCGTTCAGCTTGGAGCAGATGTTCCATTCTGTATTATGGGCGGAACAGCATATGCCGGTGGTATAGGAGAAGAACTGATACCTTTGGGAGCGCCGGGGGATTTTATCGTTCTGACAGCTGTGCCGGATACCAGGGTATCAACAAAATGGGCATATGGCGCATATGATGAGGCTGAATCAAAAGGAAATATTAGACATCCGGATATAGACCATCTCAGAGCTGCTATAGAAATGGAAGACTTTGGATGTATACCGGAGTTTTTGGGAAATGTGCTGGAATATGCCACTATACCGGAATATCCGATCATTACGAAAGTGAAAAATACTATGATGCAAAACGGTGCTGCAGCGGCTCTTATGAGTGGCTCGGGTCCCAGCGTTTACGGGCTTTTTATGGATGAAGAAAAAGCAACCAAAGCGTATGATGTATTGGATATGTTTAATCTTGTCCCGGAGGAACGGATCTTTATTACGGGGTTTCATAATTTATGAGGCATATATATGGGGTTCTATGAAAATGAAGAGGATGCTTTCCTTCCATTAAGAGATGTCGTATTCAAGCAACTGAGGGAAGAGATCCTTTACGGAAAATTAAAGCCGGGTGAAAGACTTATGGAAATAGCGCTTTCGGAGCGTTTGGGCGTCAGTCGTACACCTGTAAGGGAGGGCATCCGACTTCTTGAAAAAGAGGGGTTAGTGGTTATGCTTCCACGCAGAGGGGCGCATGTTGCGAGCATTACGGCAAAGCAGCTTGAAGATGTGCTGGAAGCCAGAAGAACGCTGGAAACATTTGCCGTCAACGCCTGCTGTGCAAAGATAACCAAGACTCGTTTTGAGGAGCTTAAGGAGGCAAACCGGAAGTTTGCGGAAACTGTAGAAACCCACGACTTGAGGGCTATGGCTGACTCAGATACGGAATTTCACAATATAATAATTGACACAGCCGGAAATGAAAAAGTCAAGGAACTCCTGGTAAGCCTTAAAGAGCAGATATTCCGTTATAAATATGAATTTATGAAGGAAATGGAGGATCCTACCAGGCTTGTCAGAGAGCATAATGAGATAGTAAAAGCTATCGGAGATTGCAGGTCGGATAAAGCGGTGGAACTTATCAGGATGCACATAGACTCACAGGCTATAGCCATATATAGGAAGCTGAAATGAGCAGACGTCCTGTGGGAGTATTTGATTCAGGGGTAGGCGGTCTTACGGTATTGAAGGAGCTGATAAGACGTCTTCCCAACGAAAGATATGTATATTTCGGAGATATGGCAAGGACACCTTATGGCACTAAGTCAAAGGATACGGTTACCAGGTTTTCGAAACAGATAGTACGTTTTCTTCAGACTCAGGACGTAAAGGCTATTGTGGTTGCCTGCAATACGGCATCAGCAGTAGCGCTTGAAGCAATAGAAGCGGAATTTGATCTCCCAGTAATAGGTGTTGTTAAGCCAGGTGCAAAAGCAGCAGCGGATACTACAAAAAGCAGGCATATAGGCCTTATTGCAACGGAAGCATCCATAAGCTCCGGAATATATGAGGATTACCTGAACAGATATGATCCTGCCATAAAGCTTACAGGTAAAGCCTGTCCGTTATTTGTATCCCTAGTAGAGGAGGGATGTATAGAAGATCCGGTCACAACGGAGATAGCGAGACGATACCTGTCTTCTTTCAAGGATACAGATATAGATACTATCATTATGGGGTGTACTCATTTTCCAATGATAGAAGATACAATACAAAGAGTTGCAGGTGAACACGTCAGGTTGGTAAACCCTGCATTTGAGACAGCAAAATCCACGCAGCATATGCTGGAAGAGAGAAATCTTAGGAATTTCGATGAAATACCGGTAGATGAAGAGGCTTACAGATTTTATGTATCAGATTCCCCTGAAAGGTTCAGAAGGATAGCGAACCTTTTTCTTCCGTTAAGTATAGCGGGAGCAAGGCAGATTCCTATAGAAGAATACTGAATTATATAGTACAGGAGCAGTTATGAAGATAAGAAAAGCGATAATACCGGCAGCGGGTCTTGGTACAAGGTTTCTTCCGGCTACAAAGGCACAGCCGAAGGAGATGCTGCCGATAGTGGATAAGCCGACAATACAGTATATCATCGAAGAAGCTGTTGCCAGCGGTATAGATGATATCATAATTGTCAACGGAAGAAACAAGGGGTCTATAGAGGATCATTTTGACAGATCGGTGGAATTGGAAATGGAGCTCAAAAAAAAGGAGAAAGAAGAAGAGCTTAATATGGTAAAGTCCATTTCTGACATGGCCAATGTATATTTTATTCGTCAGAAGAAACCTCTGGGACTGGGGCACGCTGTGCTCTCTGCCCAGCATTTTATCGGAAATGAACCATTCGCCGTGTTGCTGGGAGATGATGTGGTAGTGGCGAAGACGCCCGCGTTAAAACAAATGATAGAAGTGTTTCATGAATATAATAACAGCGTGATCGGAGTTCAGACGGTACCTCACGAAGTAACAGACAAATATGGAATAGTTAACGGAAAGGCTGTGGATGACAGGGTATATAAAGTAAAGGATTTAGTAGAAAAACCACCCATAAATGAAGCACCATCAGATGTGGCGATCCTCGGAAGATATATTCTTACTCCTAATGTATTCAATTATCTGGAAACTCAGGAAAGAGGAGCTGGTGGTGAGATCCAGCTTACAGATGCATTGAAAAGAATGGCAATGGATGAGGCGGTATATGCTTATGAATTTAAGGGGCACAGATATGATTGCGGGTCAAAGATCGGATTCCTTCAGGCAAATATAGAGTTTGGCTTGAGGCGTCCGGAGCTTCGGGATGGACTTGAGAGATATATCAGGAAACTGGCGGAAGATATTGATAAAGCCATAGATTATGATTGAATTTTACAAGTGATCACAGAGGAGGAGAATTTGATTTAAGATGAGTACGGGATGGATAGTGACTATAGTGCTGCTCGTTATATTGATCGGAGCTGCTGTGGCTCTTTATTTTTTCGGAAAAAAGGCTCAGAAAAAGCAGGCAGAGCAGCAGGAGCAGATAGAGGCGGCGGCACAGGTAGTGCAGATGCTCATCATAGATAAGAAAAAGATGCGATTAAATCAGGCAGGACTTCCGGATGCAGTTGTGCAGCAGGCACCGAAGCTTATGAGGAGATCAAAGGTTCCGGTAGTAAAGGCCAAAGTAGGACCGCAGGTTATGAGTTTTATAGCTGATGCAGCAATATTTGATGAGATCCCTGTAAAGAAAGAAGTAAAAGCTACCGTAAGCGGTATCTATATTTCAAAAGTAAGAGGTGTCAGGGGTTCGCTGAATAAAGGAACAGAGCCGGTAAAGAAGAGCAGATTCCAGAAATTCAAGGAAACTTTGCAGGAAAAAGCCGGGGCAACACCAAAGAAATAAGGTAAAACTATTTTATAAAAAAGGAACAGAATATGAAAGATAAAAAGATGGTAGAATCCATCACGTCGATGGATGAAGATTTTGCCCAGTGGTACACGGATGTAGTTAAAAAAGCAGAATTAATGGACTATTCCAGCGTAAAAGGGTGCATGATATTCCTGCCTGCCGGATATGCCCTATGGGAAAATATTCAGAGTATTCTGGATAAAAGGTTCAAGGAAACCGGTGTGGAAAACGTTTACATGCCATTGTTTATACCAGAAAGCCTGCTTCAAAAAGAAAAGGATCATGTAGAAGGCTTTGCTCCTGAGGTGGCTTGGGTCACGGAAGGAGGAGGGGAAAAACTGGAAGAGCGTATGTGTGTAAGACCTACGTCCGAAACACTTTTTTGCGACCTTTACAAAAATATCATCCATTCTTACAGGGATCTCCCGAAGATATTCAATCAGTGGTGTTCTGTGGTCAGATGGGAAAAGACTACAAGACCATTTTTGAGATCCAGAGAATTTCTATGGCAGGAGGGGCATACGATGCACGAGACCCTTGAGGATGCCGAAGACAGAACTGTTCAGATGCTGAACGTATATGCGGATTTTCTTAAGGAAGATCTTGCCATTCCCACGATAAAAGGCCGCAAGACAGATAAGGAAAAATTTGCAGGAGCTATTGCGACATACACAATAGAAGCCATGATGCATGACGGAAAGGCGCTGCAGAGTGGTACATCCCATAATTTCGGAGATGGATTTGCAAAAGCATTCGGAATTGAGTATACGGGAAGAGACAATAAACTGCATAATCCTTTCCAGACATCCTGGGGACTTTCCACCAGACTGATAGGAGCTCTCATCATGGTCCATGGAGATGACAGAGGGTTGGTGCTGCCTCCCCACATCGCTCCCACACAAGTTGATGTAGTTCCGATCCAGCAGCAAAAAGAGGGAGTACTGGATATCTGCCATAAGGTCGAAAAGGAATATCTTTCGGGATTAAGAGTAAAGGTTGATGATTCGGAAAGGTCTCCAGGTTTTAAATTTGCAGAGCAGGAGATGAGGGGATTTCCCATTCGCATAGAAATCGGCCCCAGGGATATTGAAAACGGTGAGTGCATCGTAGTTCGAAGAGACAGTCTTGAAAAGATCACTGTGAAGCTGTCAGAGCTTAAAGAATATATCCCATCTTTGCTGGAGACCATACAGAATGATATGTATGAAAGAGCCAGGGATCATCTGGACCATTCAATATATGAAGCAAAGGATTATGAAGAATTTAAGCACCTTATCGATGAGAAACCCGGTTTTGTCCGGGCGATGTGGTGTGGGGATGTAGAGTGTGAAGATCAGATAAAAGCCGACACGACCGCTACTTCCCGCTGTATGCCGTTTGAGGGAAATGAGCCTATATCCGACAAATGTATATGCTGCGGAAAAGCAGCCAAACATCTTGTAATATGGGGTAAGGCATATTAAAAATGAAACCGGATCTACCCAGCAATGTAAAGAAAATAATAAAGACCTTGCAGGACGCAGGCTTTGACGCATATGCAGTCGGAGGCTGCGTCCGTGATATTATGCTGAATAGAAGGCCGTCAGACTGGGATATTACTACGAATGCCAAACCGGATCAGATAAAAAAGCTTTTCAGACGGACAATAGATACCGGTATCAGGCACGGCACGGTTACAGTCATGCTGAATGATAAAAACCACGAATACAGAGGATATGAAATAACAACCTACCGGATAGACGGCGAGTATGAAGATTCGAGGCATCCAAAAGAGGTGGTATTTACTGAGGATCTTGCAGAAGATCTTAGGCGCAGGGATTTTACAATCAATGCCATGGCTTATAATGAGGAATCGGGGCTTGTAGACAGATTTGAGGGAGAACTTGACCTCAAACGTCGTATTATAAAAGCCGTAGGTGATCCGTATGAAAGATTTACGGAGGATGCTTTAAGGATCCTCAGAGCATACCGTTTTGCTGCGCAGTTAGGGTTCGGGATTGATCCGGATACTGAAAAGGCAGCGTCCACACTTCGAAAAAACCTAAAAAATATATCAGCTGAGCGTATTCAGACAGAGCTTACCAAGCTGATCTGTTCTCCGCATCCTGAAGTGATATTTGATATGTACAAGGCGGGTATTACTGAGGTGATCCTGCCGGAGTTTGACCTTTGCGTGAAGACAGATCAAAAAAACAAACATCACATATATAACGTCGGCGAGCATACTGTAAAGGCGCTTATGGTAAATGCACAGTTCTCCGGGGTTGAGTTCGACAGTGATACTTTGAGGTTCATCCGGTATGCTCTTTTATTTCACGATTTCGGAAAGCCTGAGGCTATGACCGAAGATGAAAACGGAGCGAGACATTTCAAGGGACATGCCGTAATATCTGAGAGGATTGCCACGGATATAATGAAGAGGCTTAAATTAGACAATGAAACGATCCGCGTAGTAGCAGCGTTGGTGAGATGGCATGATTACAGGCCGGAAGCAACAAAAGCAAATGTACGCAGGGCGATGAATAAAACGGGAACCGATATTTACAGACTATTATTTCCCATAAGGATTGCAGACACTCTTGCCCAGTCAATGTACAGGAGGGAGGAAAAGCTTTCTTACGAAAGGGAAATAATGAAACTTTATGCCGGGATAATTGAAGAAGGGGATCCTGTTACGTTAAAGGATCTGGCGGTAAAGGGTGAGGATCTCATTAATCTTGGATATGAGAGAGGACCGGAGATAGGCAAAAAGCTTAATGAGCTGCTTGAATTAGTATTGGAAGATCCGACATGCAATACAAAAGAAAAACTGTTATCCAAAATACAATGAAGAAAATAGCAGCATTATGGATTATAGCATTCTCCTGGGTTTTGCTATCCTGCGGGCAAAGCGGGACTGAGCAGCCTGAACAGCCCCTGCCGGATACTGTTTCCGAAGGGAAGCTGGAGATTAAAGAACTTGAGGCGAAAGATACAGCGGTCTTTCTGGAGTACAGGGAGCGAACTGATGAGGTCAGACTTATGTCTGTCGATAACGGCAGGAGTTACACGGTTTCCGTGACAAATCTGACAACATATGAGGATAATCATGGCAAAGTGTCGGTCCCGGAATTATTTGAGGCCGGGATGATAGTAGATTCGGATATATCTGTTCATTCCAAGACCTTAAATTCATTAATACAGGATCCGGAAGCTTTCACCAGACGTGATGTAACAGGCTTTGATATCAATGTGAACCGGGGTGTTTTCAGTCTGGATGACGGAACGAACCTTAGGATCACAGAAAATACAGCTGTACTGAAAAACAATAAACAGGTAAAGCTCACTGATATTTCCAAGGAAGATGTATTGCTGCTTCGTGGCATAGAACCTGATTTGTACAGTATATGCATAATGTCAGGATATGGTCATCTTAGAGTTAAGGGCGGTCAGTTCTTTGAGGGTGGATGGATACAGGTTGGCGGTATGTATAAACCTGTATCTGAGGATATGCTGCTTGATGTTCCTGAGGGCGAGTATGATCTCGTGGTTTCCTACAAAGGACATGGAGGTACAAAACACGCTACTGTCAGACGCGGACAGGAAACAACGGTAGACGTATCGGATCTCAAAGGTGATCTCATAAAGACAGGAGAGATAATATTTACGATAAGGCCTATAGAGGCAGAGCCTGTAGTAAAGATAGACGGCAGGAAGGTGGATTATCTTGAGCCTGTAACTTTAGAATATGGTGTATACCAGCTGGAGATTTCTGCTGAAGGATACGCTACAATAAAAGAGCATATTGCAGTCGGAGCGGAGGTTGCAAATATAGAAATAGAGCTTACCGAAGGCGAAGGGAGAAAATCTGCCTCTTCGAATAAGGCATCGTCTTCATCTACAACATCTTCTTCATCTGCAAAGCCATTGACGACATCCGATAACAGCCTGCCGGCAGCTCTTTCGGGAAATAATGCCTTTGGATCCTCGACGAGCAGCACCGCAGTATGGAGTAATAGCAGTTCAGGAAGCTCTTCGTCAGCAAGCACACTATCTTCCTCCGGTTCTTCGCAGACCGGAACCGGCTCATCGATAGTTCAGGGAAGCAGGATCTACATAGATGCGCCCGAAACCGCAGAAGTATACTTTGACGGAATATATAAGGGCATAGTACCCTGCTCATTCATCAAGGAGAGCGGAACTCATGTCATTACGTTGAGAAAGGATGGATATGAGACAAGAACCTTTACCGTCACGATCGATAACAGTGCGGAAAACGAAACATATTCTTTCTCGGCATTACAGGAAGAATACTGATATAAGGAAAAGATATAACCAGATTTCAGAGGGGAGAAAATCGGATGAAGTATATCTCATGGAATGTAAATGGGCTTCGGGCTTGTATAGACAAGGGCTTTATGGATTTTGTAAATGAGATCCGGGCAGATGCGATAGGCCTGCAGGAGATAAAGCTTTCAGATGGACAGCTGAAGGACTTTGATCTGCCCGGATATCATATATACTGGAACTATGCAGAAAAAAAGGGCTATTCGGGAACAGCGCTTTTTACCCGAATCAGGCCTCTTAATGTCACATATGGTCTCGGAATAGTAGAGCATGACCATGAGGGCCGGGTAATTACAGCAGAATATGAGGATCATTATCTGGTAGTCTGCTATACCCCCAATTCAAAACAGGAGCTTTTGAGACTTTCCTACCGTATGGAATGGGAAGATGCGATAAGAGAATATCTGCTCGGGCTCGATAAAAAAAAGCCCGTGATCTACTGCGGTGATCTGAATGTAGCGCATGAGGAGATCGATCTTAAGAATCCTTCCAGCAACCACCACAATGCAGGTTTTACGGATGAGGAGAGACAGAAGATGACGGAGCTTCTTAAATCAGGTTTTACCGATTCCTTCAGATATCTGTATCCCGATGAGACCGGGATTTATTCCTGGTGGTCGTACAGATTTCATGCAAGAGAAAAAAATGCCGGATGGCGTATCGACTATTTCATCACATCAGAAAGGATAAAGGATAAAATACAGTCAGCCCGTATCCTAACTGATGTGTATGGGTCGGATCACTGCCCGGTGCAGCTTGAATTCGAACTTTGAGCAGGAACGTATTTATTCTACCGACTGGATCCGGGAGAAGATCTCATCCCGGATTCTTTTGTTTTTATTAAGAGCTTCAACCCGGGATCCTGCTTTAGCGTAAAAATAGAATTTGATCTTGGGTTCTGTGCCTGAGGGTCTTACCGCAAACCACGAGCCGTCGTTTAGGAAAAATCTAAGTACATTGGAAGCAGGAATATCCTCATATCCGTCTTTATAGTCTATTACCTTATCTACCGACAAGCCGGCAACCTCTTTAGGCAGATCTGCTCTCAGGGAGGACATCATACGACTTATCCGGTCTGCTCCCTCTATACCATCCAATATGATATTTGGCTCATCTTCAGCAAAATAGCCGTATTTATCATAAATCTCATTCAGAACATCAAGAAGGGATTTACCTTGTTTCTTGTAGTAGGCTGCAGCTTCAGCTATAAGTAGTCCCGCAGATATTCCGTCCTTATCCCTTATATTGGTTGACGCTGCATAACCTACCGATTCTTCGTAGCCGAAGAGATATTGAAGATTATTGTCTTCGAGGAAGGGGATACGGCCGCATATATTCTTAAAGCCGGTAAGGGATTCATACATCTTTACCCCGTAACTTTCAGCTATGATGGAGCTGAGAGAGCTTGTGACAATGGATTTCACCATTGCGCCGTTTTTCGGGAGACTTCCTGCATTTTTTCTGCCTTCCAATATATAGTTTACGAGAATATAGCCTGTCTGGTTGCCGTTTAAGGGGAGATAAGACCCGTCCGGAGCAGCGATCTCTATCGCAAATCTGTCAGAATCGGGATCCGTTGCCATAATAAGCTCGGCGCCGGTTTTCTTCCCGAGCTTTTCAGCAAGCATAAAGGCTTTTGGATCTTCGGGATTAGGATAACCTACAGTGGTAAAGTCCGGATCAGGCAGAGACTGTTCTTTTACCTCATGCCAGTTTGTATAGCCGATATCGGACAGCATAGTGGTAAAGGGGATATGTCCTGCGCCGTTAAGCGGGGTATAGATTATAGGTATGGAAAGATCCAGCTCGTCTCCACTGTGGATGGAAACAGACTCTATCTCATCGAGATAT
>CADCRB010000312.1 GCA_902803745.1 uncultured Lachnospiraceae bacterium | reverse complement strand
CGGTGGAGCCGAGGATCACCTCATCCCTCTCTATCCCCAGCACTGCTGCCGCCTTTTCGGCTGTTTCCCGGCAATGCTGCAGGCCCTCTTCTCCGGTGCCTGCATTTGCTATTCCTGTATTAACGACGACAGCTCTCACAGGGTCCGAGCCATCCCTGATTATCCTTCTGTCCCATATCACGGGAGCAGCCTTCACTATATTACCGGTGAAGGTGCCTGCTGCAATACAGGGTTTTTCGGAATAAACCATGGCCATATCGAGACGGTCGGAATATTTAACTCCCGCCTTGCAGCCTGATGCCGTAAATCCCTTCGCCGCCGTTACGCCTCCGTCTACGATCTCGATCATCAATAAGCCTTTACTTAAGGAATCTCATCTTATTGCCGTCATGAAGCTTCTTCTGAGGCTCAGGCTTGGGCTCATCCTTCTTTATTACAGCACTAAGATTATCTACCATTTCATTTTTGCACTTTGCGCAGAATCTTCCGCTGGTAATGGAGGCTCCGCACTTCTCGCATACAAACTCACCATCGGTAGAGGAAAGCTCAAGTCTCTCTTCCCTTACCCACTGCCTTATCTGCTTTTCGGACACTTCACATTCCTTAGCAACCTGTATCACGGTAGCCGACCGGTTATCCTTGATGTATTCCTTGACCTTCTGAAACTCCTTTTCTACTTCCTCCTTGCAGGCAGGACAGATCCTCTCACCTCCGATGTAATTAAAGAACTTCCTGCACCTCGAACAAGTCTGTACTTCCATTTTCCTTTCTCCTCTCCTTAAATCAATTCTTCCGTTTCATCATTCATTGAATCTGATTATATTATCCATATTAAGGGTAAAATCATAATAATTCAAATCCTGCCTTTGTGTCCACCCTATTTCTTTCCAAAAAGCATTTCCGACATCATTATGTGTAAACGCTATCAAAGCAACTTTATTTATTCCCTCCGCCTGCAGCGCCTTCATACACCTTACGACCATTGCTTTTCCAATGCCCCTTTTACGGTAGGGCTCCCTGACGCAGACATGATACAGGGTTGCTCTCCTGCCGTCATGGCCGCAGAGTATGGCTCCTACTGCCATTCCATTCTCGATCGCAACAGTTGAGAGACCCGGATTTCTTTCAAGAAATTTCTTCACACCATCCCTTGAGTCATCGATACTCCTTAAGGCAAAGCCTTTTATAGACTGCCAGAGATCAGCCACCTCATCATAATCCGACAGTTTCATTTCCCTGATCTCCATTACGGCACCATCGGGATCATATCGATCCCTTCCTCCTCCGCAAATCCAAACATCACATTGAAATTCTGCACAGCCTGGGAGGCCGCACCCTTTTCCAGATTATCAAGAGCCCCCATCAAAATGATATTACCGGTACGTTCATCGATCTTAAATCCTATATCCAGATAATTACTGCCTTCAACAAATCTGGTTTCAGGACACATGTCCTTTTTCAGCACACGGATAAATCTCTCTTTTGCATAATACTTATCGTATACGTCTTTGATCTCCTCATATGAGACCTTCCTTACGGTCTTCGCCACCTCCGTTGCAAGTATCCCCCGGTGCATGGGCACGAGATGGGGTGTAAACTGCACTGTAAGGTCTTCTCCGTATGCAAGTCCGAGCTGCTCTTCTATCTCAGGCGTATGTCTGTGCGTGGCAACGGAATACGCCTTTGCTGATTCATTCACCTCGCAGAACAGATTTGCGATCTTTGCCCCCCTGCCTGCTCCTGAGACCCCGGAGAGTGCATTGATAATAAGGGAATCCCTTTCGATAAGATGCTCCTTCATCAGCGGATAGGCAGTAAGTATCGAGCAGGTGGTATAGCACCCCGGATTAGCGATAAGCCTTGCCTTCCGGATCGCGTCCCTGTTCACCTCTGTAAGTCCGTATACTGCCTCATTCAAAAGCTCCGGAGAATGATGCTCCAGGGAATACCATTTTTCATAGACACTGACGTCCTTTATCCTGTAGTCCGCGGACATATCTATGATCCTGCATTTATCAAGAATATCCCCGGAAAGCACTCCCTGAAGGTACCCCTGGGGTGTCGCCGTGAAGATGACATCTGCCTCATCCGCCATTTCTTTAAGGCTTATATCTTCGCAGTCCTTTTCTATGATAGTGAATAAATTTCTGAAAATATCCTCGTAGGGCTGACCGGCAAAGCTTCTCGACACAAGAAATCTGATCTCCGTATCCTTATGTCCTAAAAGAAGTCTTGCTATCTCTGCTCCCGCATATCCGGTTGATCCTATTATCCCGACCCTTATCATCTTTTTTCCCGTTTCCTCTCCGCAAACTCAGCGTATCTTTTAGTGATCGCCTTTTTATCAAATATACTGTATTTCAGTACAGCCCCGTCTGACATCCTGAAGCTGGTCCCGCTGCTGGACAGGACATGGCCCATGTTGATCACAGCATTTTTCGAAAGGACCATAAATTCATCCTGATCAAGTGAATAGTAAAAAGAGGACAGATCACAGAGCAAATGAAAGGATCTGTCTCCTGACAACGCTACCGCAACATAATAATCCTGAACTGTGGCATACAGGATCTCCTCATTCTTTACGTACAGGGTTCCCTTATCCCCCCTAAGCTCCACCAGGCTGCCTCTGCTCTGGTGAGCCAAGATCGCAGCATCCACTATTTTCTTATAATCCCGCTGCCACAGAGGCTTCTGAAGAAATGATATCCCTTCCTCATCGCCGTATTTCCGGCGATAATCTATTTTGTCATAATACAGGATCATCTTACCTTCGGCCCCGCGGCGAAGCAGATCCACAGCGACCATCATACCATCTCTTGTGGTCTTAGTCACATCGATAAGAAAAAGGTCATACTTCATGAAATACGGGAGCATAGCTTCCTCGCTCCCGTAGAGATCATAATATATTACTTCCCCGTCTTTTGCTCTCTCATCCCGCTCCCTTGAAAGCAGCCTCTCCGACTGCTTTCTGTCAGCAGGGTCATCATCCAGGACCGCAATGAATACAGCCATTTCTTTATTTCTCTTTCTTTGCCCTCTTCACTGCATTCTTTGCTTTATCCGCGGTTTTTTTTGCCACGGTTTTGGTTTTGGATGCGGTGTTTTTCGCTACAGTCTTGGCCTTTTCAGCAGTTTTCTTTGCTGCGCTTTTGGTTTTTCCCGCTGTGCTTTTCACTTTGGATTTTGCTTTACCCGCAGTTACCTTTGCCGCCTTCTTTGCTTCCCTTGCGGTCTCCGATGCAGCGATCCTTGCGCTTGTAGCAGCCGTAGGAGACTTATGATGCGCCTTTCCTGATCTCTGCTGGAGCTTCATTGCCCTTACCCAGGTCGAAAGGCCAAAAAGTGTGATAAAGCCTGACGCATCCTTATGGTCATAAAGCTCTCCCGTGGTAAAGCTTGCTATATCCTCATCGTATATCGAATAAGGAGATGTCTCTCCGGCCTTTATGATATTTCCCTTGTATAATCTGAACTTCACCTCTCCGGTCACATACTCCTGAGTCGACTTGATAAAGGCAACCAGAGCATCTGCGAGAGGAGTAAACCACTTCCCTTCATATATGGTCTGGGCAAGCTCTTCACCTATCTTCCTCTTGACCCTTAAAGTCTCACGGTCCAGGATAAGCTCTTCAAGCTGCTCGTGAGCTGCATACAGTATAGTACCGCCGGGTGTTTCATATACACCGCGGCTCTTCATTCCCACTACCCTGTTTTCAACTATGTCTATGATGCCGATACCATGCTTGCCGCCAAGCACGTTAAGGGTTCGTATGATATCGGAAACCTTCATCCTCTGTCCGTTCACCGCTACCGGCACGCCCTTTTCAAATTGCATTGACACATATTCAGGCTTTGCGGGAGCCTTCTCAGGTGTAACTCCAAGCACCAGCAGTTTATTATAGTCAGGCTCTGCAGCCGGATCTTCAAGCTCAAGGCCCTCGTGACTTATATGCCAGATATTTCTGTCACGGCTGTATGAATTTGATGCAGAAAACGGAAGTGTGATCCCATGCTCCTTTGCATATTCAAGCTCATCCTCTCTTGACTGCATTGTCCAGTTCGGATCACGCCAGGCTGCGATTATCTTAAGATCAGGGGCAAGGGCTTTGATCCCGAGCTCAAATCTGATCTGATCATTTCCCTTTCCGGTAGCGCCATGGCAGATAGCCGCTGCATGCTCCTTCCTCGCGACCTCTACCAGTCTTTTCGCTATTATCGGTCTTGCGATCGATGTGCCAAGGAGATATTTATTCTCATACACAGCGTGTGACTGTACGCAAGGCACTATGACTTCTTCGCACATCTCATCAGTCACATCCTCGATGTAAAGCTTTGATGCACCTGAAGCGTGAGCTCTCTCTTCAAGTCCGTCAAGTTCATTTCCCTGCCCGCAGTCTATGCAGCAGCATATGACCTCATAGTCATAGTTTTCCTTGAGCCAGGGAATAATAACCGTGGTATCAAGTCCTCCGGAATACGCAAGTATAACCTTTTCTTTCTTAGCCATCAGATTCCTCCTCTATAAAAACATATTAAATAATTATCAGAATGATATTATTATCCCGCCATCGGAAGCATACAATGTGCTCACTCCTGCAGTATCAAGTATCATCGTTGCCTTGAATTCTGCCTTTGAAATAAAATCAGACAGCACCGAGCATGCTCTCTCATAGCAGTTGCAGTGATTTATTATCAGTATGCGCTCCTTTGTATCCTTTATTCCCTCAAGCGACAGCTCTACCATCTTCTTAAGGGCATTCTTTATGCCTCTCTGGATGGATGCAGGCTCAATGACTCCGTCCACCCCCTTGCACACAGGTTTCAGATTAAGCACATTTGCGGCAAAGGCCTTTGTATTGGAAAGCCTTCCGTTTTTTCTGAAAACCTCAAGAGATTCAAGCACAAAAAAGGTATTGAGATGAGCTATATAATCCTCGCACTTTTCAACTATTTCGTCAAAGCTGCAGCCCTCCTTGTAGAGTTCATACGCCTTCAGCGCAGCCTGAGCCTCTCCGCCGGAAGCAGTCTTGGAATCAAAGACATGTATCCTTCTTTCTGATCCGCCCTTATCATCCCTATGCTCTTCTTCATACATTTCCTTTGCAAGCTCGGCTGAATTATATGATCCCGAAAGCGAACTTGAAAGAGTCACTACAAATACCCATTCCTCCTCCGAAGGATCACTTCCTTCATAGGCATCAAGGTAGTTTTGGGGAGACGGACAGGCCGATCTGGGTACATCCCTGCATCCGGACAGGAGCTTTAAGAAGCTCTTCTGGTCAAAGGACGAATCGTCAACGACCTCCTTCCCGTCCACTGTGAGTATCAGCGGTACATTTTCGCAGACCACTTCCTTTTTCAGGTCTTCCGGAAACTCACAGCAGCTGTCTGCTATAATCCTTATGCTCATAAAATCCTCCTCAACAAAAAACCGGTTCTATATCCGACAGTGAATCTATGCAGTAATAATCAGTTAAGTCAAAAATATAACCTGAAATCTGTCAGATGTCCTCCCGAAAACTTCTCTTGCCAGCGCATGATCCGAAAAAACATCCATTATTATGAGGGCCGGTGCTTCTCTTGAGAATGCTTCCTGTATCCTCGACGATTCATGTCCTACTTCCTCAGTCGCAGCCTGAATATATTTTCTGGCTCCACGCAGAACCCTGAGCTGCCGTCTCTCTATCTCAACTCTTTTCTTGAAATTTTCAAGAGCATCCGATGCCTCTCCCACACGATCGGCATCTACCGAGACTTCCTTGATGTGCTCGTCTATCTCATTAACCACAGCAAGGACCGCCTCATAGTCCTGTCTGCACTCATCTGCAGCGCTCCTCAGTCCGTCGATCTTCTTTTCCTGTCTCCGTCTCCACTGTCTCCTGAAATAAAATACAAACAATGCGAACAGCAGAAGAAGGAACCCGTCGTATATCGTATCAAAAGATCCGTTAACTGCGCCGGGCATTTCAAAACGGAAAACCACTCCCGCCAGTACAAGACCGAGTCCGCCGATAAGACACAGCATCGAAAGTCCCAGACTCAGCACATGCTGGGTGTTCTGCTTTCTCATATTCTGCGCCTTTCCGAGCTTTTCCTCCGCCTCGTCCATAACAGCCTTCTTTTCTTCCATGGTCTTCAGGGCCTCCGCTTCCTGCTCCCTTAAGACCTTAACATCATCACTCTTCTGCTTGCAGCGCTTAAGCTCCTCCTGAAGCTCATACTGTTTCTGCTCTTCCTTGTATCTTGCTTCCTCGGTAACCCTGGAGCCGCCTCTTGTAAGCCTTGTTTCCGCCCTCATAAGAGTCTCAAGACTCCTCTTTGAAAGCGTCCTCTCTTCTTCGGCATTCATAAGAGACATAAGGAGATTTCTGTCATGAAGCGAGTAATCATCATATGTTGAGCCGTCTATTATCGTCGCATTCCTGACATACTGCTCTCTGGTAACGCCCAGCAGATAGTCAGGAGAAAAACCCATCGGAGAACCATCCGTCTCCGATACGAATCTAAGAGTATCCATTGCCGGATCAGAGCTTCCGAAGGTTCTGGTTATGGAATACTCCCTTCCCTCCGCGGATATCTTCATCGATCCCCCGAATACCGCTCCGTCACGGGGAATGTACTGCTGTCTTACCTTACCCTGGCCATCAAGTCCGTATATCATGGCAACAATAAATTCCGATACCGCCGATCTGTCCCATACGGTACCGACTTCCTTAATATTCATCCCATGTGAGAAAACATAATCCGTATTTTTCAGGTTTCCGAATCCGTCTATGTGGATGCTAAGGATCCTCAATATATCTCTCCTCCCATGATAGCGGTCACCCCAACCCTGATAATATCTTTCTTAAGCTCAAGGGATTCATTGCCTTCACTGACTCTCTTTATAAATCTGTCGCGAAGATTGTTTTCCGTAAGACTCTCCGCGTCTACATCAAAAACGATCTCATCGGTAACGGAAACCGCAAAATACTCCCTTGCAAGAGCCTTCTCAATAGCCCGGTTATCGATGATATGATTAAGATCCATGGTCCCGACAAGATTAATATGCACCATGGCCGCTCCGTTTATCCCCGGAAGCTCTCCAAGCTCCCGTCGGGTATTCTCCATTACAGCTTCGGAACCACCTACGCCGGTAATATCAACCTCCGCTTCATAGCATAGCCTTTTTCCGCTCCTCACAAATACGGGAGAAAGCATTTTACCGGCAGTATATATCTCCATGAAGCCCTTATTGCCGCCCTCCTCAAAGGCAAGCGCCTCAAGCGATCCGGGCGCACAGAAATATCCGCCGCCCTTCAGGTCACCATGTCTGTAGGTGCGTTCAAGACCGATCCCAAGATAGGATATCCCCCTCTCCTCGAATCCCCTGAGGTTCAAAAGTCCCGAGGCGAGCACTATATTGAGCTGCTTGTCATCAAAAAGCGGAAGCTTTGATGCCTCGTAAACGCCGTATATATCCACTTCATCTATTGTGACCTTTTTGTCGAGATCATTTAGTATCTTAAAGTTGTCCGGGAGATATTTCTCCACCGAAAAGAAAGCGGATTCATAGGAATTACCCGGAAGAAGCACGAAAATGATCCCCGGAGCCTGCTTCATGGCTGTATAGACCCTGTCTATCGTTGTCCTTGAAATATGCTCTGCATCGATCAGTCCACCGGTGATCATTACAGCCCTGACATCTTCCGCTACAGCAAATTCCACCATCTGTTCAAAGGAAGAGATTATCTCCTGCTTTCTTGTGGCAGACTTTTCCGGCGGGAGTATCCCACCGAAGGGTATATCCAGATGTATGTCAGAACAATGTATCAGCTTCAATCTCTATTCCGCCCCCGTCTCGGTATCTGCTCCGGCTCCCGCCTGCAGAGCCTGCATCGCAAGCGCCTGCGCGATAAGATCCGCATCGGCATCCGGAGCGGCAGCTTCACCGTTATCGTTATTATCCTGATCAGCTGTATCGTTGTTACCAGCCTGATCTTCATTTGTATTATCTGCGGCAGCTCCGTTGCTCAGATTTGTCCTTGCCTTATCTGCATACTCCGAATCTGCCATCTCATTGACTATCCTGCTGTATGCCTGAGTCGCATGAATGCTGTCACCGGACTGCTTGTAGCTCTCTGCCAGATAGTACCATGCCTCATCATTCAAAGGAGCTATCTCCGTAGCTTTGAGGAGATCCTCTATAGCCGACTGATAATGTCCGTCCTCAAATTCCTGTTTTCCCTTGTCTATATAGGATCTGGCAGCCCGGGATGAAACGTCATTGTCCAGATAATTGTACAGACTCCTGAAGGACTGTGAATATATGGCAGGATCCAGATCACCGACAGTTTCTATCTCAAGGTTGATCGCATTGGCAGAGGCCGATCCCGTAGGTATCAGCGCAAGCATCGATTCAGTTCCAGTGACATCATCCGGATCCTTAATATAGTTCAGGGCTGCTTCGGCAAGATAATCATATCTTTCTGCCATCCCGGACTCCCCCGAAAGATCTCCTATGCTTCCCTTTAGTTCATTGTTTTCCGACTGCAGGGAAGCTATGGTCTTTTTCTGCTCCTCTATATCGGCATCCTTTTCCGTGATCTCGTCACTCAGCTCTTTAAGCTGATCGTTCATCTTGTTGTTTGCACTCCTGATCCTGGAGGGAAGCACAAGAAAGAGCATCAGCAGGCACCCGATCACAGCGCCTATGATTATATTGAGCAGCGCGGAAGAGCCTCCCCTGTCTCCGGAATTAACAGGCTGTATGATGGTCTCGTTACCGCTGGTATAAGTTATCGCATCCGCGCTTGCACGACCGGCCGACCGTCTTCTTCTGGAGGATCCCGGATCCCCTGAATATCTGGCCGCGATGCCTTCCTCGGCCTCCTTCAGGTAATACAGGACGCGCGTATTGTTCCTGTCGATCCTTAACGCCTGGTTCAGTATCCTTCTGGCTCTGTTATATTCCTCACCCTGAAGGTACAGGAGTCCAAGCAGCTCATAGGCCACTACAAGATTCGGATTCATCTGAAGCACTTTTTTCAGCTGGATCACGGAAAGATCAAGACTTCCCTGCCTCGCATAGGAAAGCGCCTGATTGTACTTCTTTATCGAATGGTTGATCGTATCAAGTCTTCCGGGATTACTCTGGATGGTATCCATGAAATCATCCGCAATATTTCTGTCCGGCTTAAGACTTTTGCTCACGACCCATTCCGCAAATGCCGCTACGGCTTCACCCATCTCAAAATAGACAAGCCCGAGCAGGTTTCTTGCCTCAATATTTGTGCGGTTCAATTTAAGGCACGCCCTAAGCGAAAGCACTGCTCCCGAAAGATCCCGGACCTTTGCCTTGGTAAGACCGTCATTATAATATTGGTTTGAAGTCCATATTATCCGCCTGTATTCTCTTATGTCGGCACCGCAATTAGTGCAGAAGGGGTTGATAGTTAATTCCGCCCCACAGTTATAGCATCTCATTGCGTAAAGGTTCTCTCCTCCAGGTGAACGATAAGATCCACCATATCGGTCACGTCAAGAGTCCTTATGGTACTCTCAGCATCCTCGACTTCCGGCGACGGATGAAATTTTTTTAATTCCTCATCAAAATCTATCATTGCATCAATCCTTCTTAAGTCCCGCTATCCTCTCTTTTACTTCAGCCATCATCTTTTCGTATGAGGCAAGCTTTTCCTTCTCCTCGGCTATCTTGCTCTCCGGAGCTTTGGAGAGAAACTTCTCGTTCGAAAGCATTGCATTGGAACGCTTAAGCTCCCCTTCGAGCCGCTTTTCTTCCTTCTCAAGACGCGCGATCTCCTCATCTATGTCTATGAGCTCAGCCAAAGGAATATATACAGTCGCATCACCGGTGACAACAGATACCGCATCATCGGGAATACCCTTTTTGTCTGTCTGGTATATAACTCTTGGAGCATTGATCAGAGCCTTGAAATAAAGCTCTCCGGTCTTAAAGCTTTCAAGTACCTCATTGTCATCTGATACCACGGTGGCGTCCGCCTCCCTTTTAGGCGGCACGTTCATAGAAGCGCGTACATTTCTGACGCCTTTTACTGCGCTCATTATGGTCTCTATGCTCTTTTCATCCCGGGCATAATCCAGCGCAGCTTCATATACGGGCCAGTCAGATATCATTATCGACTCGTCCATATCATTGTCTCCGGTTTCTTCCTTCACCGTACAGTATATCTCCTCGGTAACAAAGGGCATGTAGGGATGAAGGAGCTTAAGGGAAGTGACCAGCACTTTCTTAAGGGTATAAAGAGCCGCATTCTGTGAGGCCACATCATCGGTATTGTAGAGTCTGGGCTTTACCATCTCTATATACCAGTCGCACAGCTCGCTCCAGATGAAATCATAGATCTTAGCCGCTGCAACACCGAGCTCGTATTTTTCCATGTTGTCTGTGACTTCCCTGACTATACGGTTCATCCTTGAGAGTATCCAGCGATCCACAGGAGCAAGGTCTGACTCATCCGGTTTTGTCACTGTCTTGTTATCCATATTCATGAGGATGAAACGGGAAGCATTCCAGATCTTATTTGCGAAATTCCTTGCTGCTTCGACCTTCTCAAAAGAGAACCTCATGTCATTGCCGGGAGCATTTCCGGTGATAAGCATAAAACGAAGCGCATCTGCACCGTATTTGTCTATAACCTCCAGGGGATCGATACCGTTCCCTAAAGACTTGGACATCTTGCGTCCCTTCTCATCTCGCACAAGGCCATGGAAAAGAACTGTTTTGAAAGGCTCTGCGCCCATCTGCTCATATCCGGAAAAGATCATCCTTATAACCCAGAAGAATATAATGTCATATCCGGTCACAAGCACATCTGTAGGATAAAAGTAATCCAGCTCTTCTGTCTTCTCCGGCCAGCCCAGAGTGGAAAAAGGCCAAAGCGCAGATGAAAACCAGGTATCAAGGGTATCCGGATCCTGTATGAGATGATCATGCCCGCATTTCGGACATTTCTCCGGGGCAGTACGGGACACCGTGAGCTCGCCGCATTTTTCGCAGGTGTAGGCCGGGATCCTGTGTCCCCACCAAAGCTGTCTGGAAATGCACCAGTCCCTGATATTATCAGTCCAGTTGAAATAGGTCTTTTCCATATTTTCAGGAACCAGACGGATGTCTTTCTTTTTAACGCCTTCAACAGCAGGACGGATAAGCTCATCCATCTTCACGAACCACTGCTCCTTGACCAGTGGCTCTACGGTTGTATGGCATCTGTCATGAGTGCCTACGTCATGGGAATAATCCTCGATCTTTACGAGAAGGCCCATTTCATCAAGTTCCTTTACGATGGCTTTTCTGGCTTCATATCTGTCCATCCCGGCATATTTTCCGCCATTCTGATTTATAGTTCCATCGTCATTTAAGATATTTACTATCTCAAGATCGTGTCTCTTGCCAACCTCAAAGTCATTAGGGTCATGCGCCGGCGTTATCTTCACGACACCGGTCCCGAACTCCATATCCACATAGTCATCCGCAACCACCGGCATCTCCCGGTTTATGATGGGAAGCATGACTTTCCTGCCTACCAGATTCTTATATCTGTCATCGTTCGGATTTACCGCCACTGCGGTATCTCCAAGCATAGTCTCAGGTCTCGTGGTGGCAAATGTCAGATAATCATCTGTTCCGATCACAGGATACTTAATATGCCAAAGGTGGCTGGCCTGATTCTGATACTCAACCTCTGCATCGGAAATGGTGGTCTGACATACGGGGCACCAGTTTATCATCTTCTGCCCCTTATATATGAGTCCTTTGTCATAGAGTCTTACGAATACTTCATTGACTGCCTTATTGCAGCCTTCATCCATCGTAAATCTCTCTCTGTCCCAGTCACAGGAGGATCCAAGCTTCTTAAGCTGACTGGTGATCCTTCCTCCATACTCCTTCCGCCATTCCCAGCACTTTTCAAGGAATTTCTCACGTCCCAGATCTTCTTTGGTGATCCCCTGCTCCTTAAGTGTATTTATTATCCTCACCTCAGTCGCAATGCTCGCGTGATCAGTACCGGGCTGCCAGAGCGCATTATATCCCTGCATCCTCTTAAATCTTGTAAGGATATCCTGCATCGTATTATCAAGGGCATGGCCCATATGAAGCTGTCCCGTTATATTCGGAGGGGGCATTACGATCGTAAAAGGTTTTTTCGATCTGTCTGCTTCGGCATGGAAATATTTTTTTTCGACCCATTTTTTATAGAGACTGTCCTCTATACCCTTCGGATCATAGGTTTTAGCGAGTTCTTTGCTCATTTTTTGCACACTTCTCCCATTTTTTTACATAGTCTTTAAGATTATAGGATTATGTAAAGCGTTCGTCAAGTATGCGTTATATAGTGTAAAGATACAGACAGGATTCTTCCTGCTTCATTTTAGTTTTATGTTAACTATTTTATCTTTTTTCTGTACTTCCCCATAGATTAAGTGTATACTTTTCGATAAGTTTGTTTTTTTTAATTAAGGAGGAATGAAAAATGTTTTGTCCTAATTGCGGATCCAATGTTCCCGACGGAACAGCTTTTTGCCCGAACTGCGGTGCAGCCCTCACTTCAGGAGAAAGCACTCCGGTTGCGGAGCAGCAGCCTGAAAATCAGCAGCCTGAAACCCAGCAGCCCGATACCCAGCAGCCTGTATATCAGCAGCCTGTATATCAGCAGACCGATTACAGCAGCCAGCAGGGCTATGGCCAGCAGAGCTATGGAGCTCCTAATGGCATCGGTGTCAACAGAAACATTGCTCTTTGCATAGTTCTTTCGATCATAACCTGCGGTATCTACGGGATCTACTGGATGTATGTCCTCAATGAGGAGATCAACGGCCTTTCAGGCGAGCAAAATGCAACAGGAGGCGGTCTGGTCATACTGTTCACTATCATAACCTGTGGAATATATGGCTGGTACTGGCTGTACAAGATGGGAGAAAGAGCCGACAGGATCAAGGAAAGCATGGGAAGACCCGGTTCTTCTTCAGCAGTGCTGTATCTTGTACTCGGAATATTCGGCCTCGGCATCGTGGCTTATGCAATGATGCAGGATACCATAAATACAGCTGTAAACGGCTGAGACAAAGAATATAACAGCACAGAATATAATTACCGGCGGTCTGACAGGATATTAATTCGCAGACCGCCGGTTTCATATTTGATCCAGGATTGGATAAGGAATTTATTATTACACGCCAAAAAGGAGATTTCCGCACAGCCATACGGCAAGATTTGCGCCGATATGAAGCGATACCGGTACTATGATCCTGTGATCCCTGTGATACAGGGTGCATATGAACATTCCCATGATAAAAGCGTATATCCCCTGAACCATATTCATATGATATATGGCAAAAATAAGCGAGGATATGACAGCAGCAGCCGCAAAGCCCGTATAGCTGTACAAAAAATCATAGATCAAGCGTCTGAACAGCAGCTCCTCCAGGACAGGGGATACAAGGCAATACAGGAATAATCCCGAAATTATGTTAACCGAAAACATCTTTCCTCTGATACTGTCTGTATATGACGGAAAGATCTCCGGGATCGGACTGTGCATGATAAGCAGGTTCAGAAGCATACCTGAAACCGCCCCGATAATCAAATATATGAGTATCCCAGCCGCCTTTTTTATTTCATTCTTCATCTTTTTTCCATCAGTTGAACACGATTTGAACACAATTTAACTATATAATACAGGTATAGTTTGAAGGAACTGACAATCCTAAAAAACTATTTCTCCCCCAATTAACTCTCCAGGAAGCGGTCGATCAGACCGCTTCCGCCTTTTTCTTTATTACTGCAATGCAGATTTTGTTATTTCCCGACAGCAGAAATGGTCCCCAACCCCGGACCCCGGGTCCATCAAGGCTTAAATAAAGACAAAAAAAATGCAGGAGATGGGACTTGAACCCACACGGCCTTGCGGTCACAGGCACCTGAAGCCTGCGCGTCTGCCAATTCCGCCACTCCTG
>CADCRB010000311.1 GCA_902803745.1 uncultured Lachnospiraceae bacterium | reverse complement strand
ATATGATTAAATTAAAATAATAAATAAGCAGGTATGTCGGAATTGGCAGACGAGGCAGACTCAAAATCTGTTGGCGGCAACGTCGTGCGGGTTCAAGTCCCGCCGCCGGCATATTACTGTAGAGAATTCTAAGAAGGATGGTAATGATGCAATCTGATCTCATATTCAAACCGGACGAACTGGTCGATCCAAGTAATTATCCGAAAGAACAGAGAGAAGTAATTGATGAGCTTAATAAGAAGATCAATCTTTGCATGGGTATCATTACAGCTCTGGGCAAGGAATATCATACGATTTGGATCGTAGACCGTAAGGATCTGACCATGAGGCTGTACGGCAGCACGGGTGAACACGCTACCAGAGGCGCTGTCGGTCTCGGACAGAGAAGTGACAATTATGATGATGCGATCACTGAGTATATAGATACCTACGTAGCTGACAGGGCGGAAAGCGTGCAGCGTGAAGTAAAATCAGAGGTAGTCCTTGAGAATATTAAAAACGGTGAGTTATATACCGTGGATTATATGAGGATGGCTGACGACGGATCGATCACATATCATCAGATGGCTTTTGCCCTTGCAGGAGAGCCGGATGAGGCGGATAAATTTATCCTCGCATTTCGTGATATTGACAAATCCATGCGCAAGCATATTTCAGACAAGCTTTATCTCAGGGAGCAGCTTGACATTGTGGCTGCGCTGAGCCGTGATTATTACAATATATTCAAGATAGATATCAATACCGGTACGGTTGTCATACTTAAGCTGGATGGCTACGTGACAAAGGGAATGGAGAAGCCGGGAGAAAAGAAATACTCCTATGATGTGCTTTGCAGGCAGTATA
This sequence comes from uncultured Lachnospiraceae bacterium, assembly GCA_902803745.1. Taxonomy (GTDB): domain Bacteria; phylum Bacillota; class Clostridia; order Lachnospirales; family Lachnospiraceae; genus NK4A144. The sequence continues at coordinate 7,123 of CADCRB010000311.1, read as the reverse complement.
TTACGGACCGTGTGTATTCAGAGGATCAGCCGGCTATGTTCAAAGCCATGTGCTTTGAGACCATCTGTGCCAAGATGCGTGAACAGGAGGAGTATGTTTCAAGTTATCGTGTAATAGACAAAGGCGAGATCCACTACTATCAGTTCACTTATCTGCCTGTAAATCCGCAGAATCTTTCACAGGGAATTCTTGCTGCTTTCAAAAATGTAGATGATATAGTCAGGTCTGCAAAGGAGCGTGAAGCTCTTGCGATCCTTGCCGAGACAGACATAATGACCGGAATCTTAAACCGTGGCAGCGGCGAGAGCAAGGTTAAAGAGGCACTTGCAAACGGCAGAGGAGGAATGCTCTGTATCCTGGATATCGATGATTTCAAGTATACCAATGACACTTTCGGACATGACGTAGGTGACAAGGTCATAAGGGGCATAGCGGACATCATAAGCAATGAATTCAGGGAACGTGATATAGTCTTCAGACTGGGCGGTGACGAATATGCCGTATTTGCATTTGGAATAAATGATGAATCTGCCGGCTGCGCAATGATCCAGCGTATTTTTTCAAAGATAAAAGAGCTTGGAATACCTGAGCTTGCAGAGTCAGAGTACGAAATATCGGTAAGCGCGGGCGCAGCCCTTACAGAGACCGGTGAAAAGGCTGATTTTGAAGAGCTGTATAAGAAAGCGGATTCCGGAGTATACAGATGTAAGGAAGTACAGGGATGCGCGGTAGCCTTCTTCGATTCCGGATTATTTAGCTGATTGGTGGAGGATGATTATGTCAGATAAGGAGATAATGCTTGGCAATGCGGCGATAGCGCGCGGCGCCTGGGAGGCGGGAGTAAAGGTTTCAGCCGCATATCCCGGTACACCAAGCACAGAAATATCCGAGAATCTCGTGAAATATCCGGATGTATATGCCGAGTGGTCCCCAAATGAGAAAGTTGCGGCAGAGGTTGCTATCGGCGCTTCCATGGCGGGGGTCAGAGCCATGGTCTCGATGAAGCATGTAGGTCTGAACGTCGCAAGTGATCCGCTGTATTCCGTATCATATATCGGAGTAAAGGGCGGACTTCTTTTCTGTGTGGCAGATGATCCCGGTCTTTATTCATCTCAGAATGAGCAGGATACCAGACTGATCGGAAGATCAGCCCATGTTCCTGTGCTGGAACCATCGGATTCCAGGGAATCTCATGACTTCACAAAGCTTGCATTCGAACTCTCCGAAAAATACGATACGCCTGTGATACTCCGCACTACCACGAGGATAGGACATTCACAGGGAACGGTGGAGCTTCAGGAGCGCGTCGTGCCCGAAGACAAGCCCTATGAGCGGGATGTCATGAAAAATGTTATGATGCCCGGCATGGCGAAGGGCAGACATGTATTTGTGGAGGAGCGCGAAAAGCGCATGGCAGAGGATGCATCCTCCATGGAAATAAATCGTATGGAGATGGGCGATACCTCTATCGGCTTTGTTACGAGCGGTGTAGCCTATCAGTATGTGAAGGAGGTCTTTCCGGAAGCCTCTGTGCTGAAACTGGGACTTGTTTATCCCATGCCGGAAAAGCTGGTAAGGGAATTTGCTTCGAAGGTTGACAGGCTCATTATTTTTGAAGAGCTTGAGCCCTTTATGGAGACATATATCAAGTCCTGGGGCATAAAGTGTGAAGGCAAGGAGCTTTTTACGCTTCAGGGTGAGTATTCCGCAAATATGCTTAGAGAGAATCTTAAGGGTGAGACTCTTTCATATAAGGCGGCAGAGGTTCCGAACCGTCCGCCCATACTCTGCCCAGGCTGTCCTCACAGGAGTACATATTATGTACTTAAAAAGCTAGGGATACGAGCTGTGGGAGACATAGGCTGCTATACTCTGGGGGCAGTAGCTCCTCTGAGTGTGGTAGATACTACGGTCTGCATGGGAGCTTCCATATCGATGCTCCATGGCATGGAAAAAGCCAGAGGAAAGGAATATATAAAGAACTGGGTTGCAGTAATAGGAGATTCCACCTTTATGCATACGGGCATCAATTCTCTGGAGGATCTTGCCTACAACCGTTCCACTGCCACGGTAATGATACTTGACAACTCCACTACAGGCATGACCGGACATCAGGATCATGCTGCTACCGGAAAGACTCTGGACGGTACAGAGGTTCCGGCCATATCCATCTACAGACTCTGCAAGGCTATGAATATAGAGCATGTGGTGGAGGTGAGCGCTTTTGATACAAAGGAGATGGAGCGTGTGATAAAGGAAGAGACTGCGCGTGACGAGCTGTCAGTCATAATAGTCTGTGCGCCGTGCGCTCTGCTTAAGGGACAGAAATTCCCTTATAAAGCAAAAACTCTTTCCGAAAAATGTAAAAAGTGCGGTATGTGCCTGAAACCCGGCTGCCCCGCCATTAAGAAGACGGCAGACGGAACTGTGGAGATAGACGATACTCTATGCAACGGCTGCGGACTCTGTGTTCAGCTTTGCAGCTTTGGAGCGCTTGAACTTGCTTAGATTATTTTGAGGTGAATGATATCGGTTAAGGAAGTAATACAAGGGACAGGACGTTTTGAGTCCTGTCTTTTTTGTGAAGTGAATAGAAAAGGTTCCCTGAGCAGTAAAAGCTTTCAGGATAATACTTTTATGTGGTACACTTTATCCGTGGTGTTTTACTGATATTAGACTCGCGACCAAAATCAGCTGCCGGTCGAAATAATGCTCCGAGGTATATCAGCCGGATCATTATGAGCCGCAGATGATAATGATTATTATCAAGGAGGAAGGCATGGATTACGGAAAGATTTCTTTGGAAAAGCATACAGAATGGAAGGGTAAGATCGAGGTGAAATGCAGGGCAGCGGTGGACAGTTCAGAGGCATTAAGCATAGCCTACACACCCGGCGTGGCAGCGCCCTGTCTTGAAATCCAGAAAGATCCTGATAAGAGCTATGATCTCACAAGAAGATGGAATACAGTTGCTGTTGTGACTGACGGTACGGCGGTGCTTGGGCTTGGAGATATCGGTCCTGAGGCCGGAATGCCTGTAATGGAGGGGAAATGCGTGCTGTTCAAGGCTTTCGGCGATGTGGATGCGATCCCTCTTTGCATCAGATCAAAGGATGTGGATGAGATCGTAAATACTGTCAGGCTTCTGGCAGGCTCCTTCGGCGGCATCAATCTCGAGGATATATCGGCGCCAAGGTGCTTTGAGATAGAGAAAAAACTCAAGGAATGCTGTGATATCCCAATATTCCATGATGATCAGCATGGGACTGCGGTCATCACGCTTGCGGGTCTGATAAATGCGCTTAAGGTAGTGGGAAAGAAGATCGAGGATATAAAGATCGTAACCTCCGGAGCCGGAGCTGCCGGCATAGCGATAATAAAGCTCCTTATGGCTATGGGATTAAAGAATGTCATAATGACTGACCGCAAAGGCGCGATCTATGAAGGAAGGGACGGTCTGAATCCTGTCAAGGAGGAGATGGCTAAGATCACGAATTCCGGACATGAGGCAGGGGCTCTTGCCGATGTGATCAGGGGGGCAGATGTTTTTATCGGAGTATCAGCTCCGGGAACCTTAACCCAGGACATGGTCCGCAGCATGGCACGTGATCCCATTGTTTTTGCCTGTGCGAATCCTACGCCTGAGATATTCCCGGATGAAGCAAAGGCAGCCGGGGCGGCCGTGGTCTCCACGGGAAGAAGTGATTTTCCTAATCAGGTTAACAACGTGCTCTGTTTCCCCGGCATATTCAGGGGCGCTCTGGATGTGAGAGCCTCTGACATTAATGATGAAATGAAGATAGCTTCAGCTAAAGCTCTGGCCGCACTGGTTTCGGACGAGGAGCTCTCAGCTGACAATATACTTCCGAAGGCTTTTGATCCAAGAGTCAGGGACGCTGTGGCAGAGGCGTCGGCCAAAGCTGCAGTGGCAAGCGGTGTAGCAAGGATCTGACACAGAACCTGAATATATTCGTTTAAAACGACGGTCAATTCCGGAAGGGGGAACAGATGGACAAGAAGAAAATTCCGATCATAACAATAAACAGAGAATACGGCGCCGGAGGAAGATCACTGGCAGATGTTCTGTCGGAGAGACTGCAGATTCCGTATTATGATCAGGACTTTGTAACGAAGACAGTGGAAGAGAGTGGATTTGACAAGGAAGATGTCGAGCGTGAGGACGAGGAGATGAGCAGGTCATCTCAGATACTCGATAGTTTTCTTGGCGGTATCGTATCCTACAGCAGCTCGCACGACAAGATCTTTGAGGCTGAAAAAAAGGTGGTGTTACAGCTGGCGGAAAATCCCTGTATTATGGTAGGCCGCTGTGCCAACAGTATCCTTAAAGAGGCCGGAATAGACGTTTTCAGCATCTATCTGCATTCCCCTGTTGAAAACAGGATTGCACGGGCGGAAGAGCTGAAAGAGAACGGTGATATAAAGGCGGATAAGTTTGTCGAAACGAGAGATGAGCAGCGAAGGACTTTCTATAAGCAGTATGCAGGCAGTGATATCTTTGATGCAACAAATTATAATATATGCTTTGATACCGGAAGGATCAGCATATCCAGATGTGCGGATATAGTGATCGGACTGCTGCAGGATCTGGGAGATTAAGAGAGGTATCGTTTATGAAGAAATGCAAGAAACTAATGGTGCTCCTGGCATTAATAACAACATCCGTTTACATTCTCTCCGGATGCGGGGGACAGCGGATGATGATGGGCACAGGAGGAACCTCAGGAACCTACTATGCTTTTGGAGGAGTCCTGTCCCAGTATATGAAAAACTATACAGATTACAGTGTTACGGCCGTCTCTACGGCTGCCTCCAAGGCCAACATCCAGAGCATCGGAGACGGAGATTACCAGATAGGCTTTACCCAGTCTGATGTAATGAACTATGCCTGGGACGGAAGCCGTTCCTTTGAAACCGACGGCCCTTGCAGGGACTTCCGGGTTTTGGGAGCGCTGTATGCTGAGACAGTCCAGCTTATCACCATGAAGGAAGATATAAAGACCGTAAGCGACCTGAAGGGCAAAAGCGTTTCCATCGGAGCTCCGGGATCGGGAGTTTACTTCAATGCCATCGATGTCCTTGAGGGAGCAGGGCTTTCCGTAGATGATATCAAGCCACAGTATCAGAGCTTTGATGACAGCAAGGAGGCTTTAAAGGACGGTCAGATCGACGCAGCTTTCATCGTTGCAGGCGCACCTACATCAGCGATCACAGAGCTTGCCACTACGAATGGAGTGTATCTTATCCCCATCGACGGAGAGCTTCGGGATAAGATAATGAATCTCTGCCCCTTCTATGCGCCTATGGAGATACCGGCTGATACCTATCCCGGACAGGATACGGCGGTCGATACGATCACTATCAAGGCTACTCTGGTAGTAGATGCAGATCTTGATGATGATGTAGTCTACAATCTTACAGCTGCCATATTTGATCATGTAGATGAGATAAGTAAGGAGAACGCCAAAGGAGAGGAACTTTCCGTGGAAAATGCGACATTCGGGATAACAGTGCCTTTTCATGACGGCGCTGCCAGATATTATTCAGAGCATGGTGTAGAAGTTGAATCACAGGAATAGGATCTGTCAGGAGGTTTTATGAGCAATCAGGTTGATGATAAGCAGGTATATGAGCTGGATCAGGAAGATCTTGAAGAGGTAATGAAAAAATATGACCGCGAGTCCAATGTCCGTGTCTGGACGGGGAAGCCGGCGCTTATAGTCAAAGCAGTACTGATCTGCTTTTCACTGTTCTGTATATGGGTGACGCCTTTTGCGACATTTCTGGAGGAGATAAGACTTACTTCCTTTATGGGACTTATCGTGCTTTTGGGATTTCTGTACTATCCGGCAGATAAGAATAAAAACAAACAAAACCATATTCCCTGGTATGATGTGCTGGGAATGATATTCGGCACCGGGGCTTTTCTCTATTACACCTTCAGCGCCGAGCAGATCATCCAGCAGGGAACGAGATTTCAGCCGTATCAGATATTGATAGCTGTGATCGGTATCATAGCTCTCCTGGAGGTTACCAGACGGAGCGTGGGCTGGCCGATACTTATAGTTGCCCTGTTTTTCATAGTATATGCCCTGGTCTACGGCCTGACCAATCCCTCTTTCCTCGGAAGGCTCAGGTATCTTGTGCGCAATCTGTTTTACGCCAAGACAGGGATACTGTCCACACCGATCAATGTGTGCTCAAAATTTATCGTAGTCTTTATTGTCTTCGGCGCGTTCCTCGAGCGTACCGGGATATCAGAGCTCTTTATCAATATTGCAAACTGCATAGCAGGTCGCTTTGCGGGCGGACCGGCCAAGGTTGCCGTGATCTCCTCCGCGCTATGCGGCATGGTCAGCGGCTCCTCAGTAGGCAATACCGTTACTACCGGATCGGTCACTATACCGATGATGAAAGAAACCGGCTACAAGTCTGAATTTGCCGGCGCCGTGGAGGCTGCAGCATCTACCGGCGGACAGATCATGCCGCCTATTATGGGAGCTGCCGCATTCCTTATGGCGGATATCATAGGGGTGCCATATTCAGATATTCTGGTCAGGGCTGTCTTTCCCGCCGTCCTGTATTTTACCGGTATCTTTATCGCTGTCCATCTTGAAGCGAAGAAATACAAGCTTACAGGCATACCTGCGGAGAAGCTGCCGCGTTTTACTAAGCTTTTGAAAAAGATATATCTTCTTGCTCCTCTGGTCCTCCTTGTCTTCTGGGTCTCAGGCAATATGATGACTATGCAGAGAGCCGCGGCTTTTTCCATAGTAACTGCGATCATCGCCGGAGTTCTGGACGGAATATTGAGCGGAAGCTACAGGGAAGCATATCTTGCTCTCAAGAATAACGGAAACTCAAAACCTATGGCTGCAGTCCTTACCGGAAACAATGACGAAAGCGGTAACTGCTTTACCCTTAAGAAGCTTTTGGAGGCTCTTGAAGCCGGTGGAAAGGGAACTATAACAGTGGGCGCAGCCTGCGGTGTAGCCGGGATCATCTCAGGTACCATTACCATGACCGGACTTGCAAATGAGATGATAAATGCGATAGTTGCAGTAGCAGGCGACAAGCTCTTTATCGCTCTTTTCCTTACCATGCT
>CADCRB010000310.1 GCA_902803745.1 uncultured Lachnospiraceae bacterium | reverse complement strand
TTGCGGCTCTCGGGACAGGGGAAGAGGGATTCGAACCCCCATGAGCGGTTTTGGAGACCGCCAGGCTAGCCATTGCATCATTCCCCTATACTTCTGCGTCGCGCCGAGACTATTCAGCACAACGGAGAGATTATACTAAATCATCAGATATATTGCAAGCATCACTTGACCTGCATGGTACAATAATCGTACCGGACAAGGTGCTGCAAGGTGCGCAGAGGCGTCCCGGCTTACACAGGAGGGTCAGCATTATATGAACGCAAAGATGATAAAGTATCCTGAGGAGACGATCATTATCAGGGAGGGAGAATTAAATTCCGATATGTTCAAGATCATCTCCGGTCATGCAGAAGTATATGTGGGATTTGGATCAAAGCAGGAGACCCTTATCAGAATAATCGGACCCCAGTGCTGCTTTGGCGAGCTCGGAATGCTTTTAGATAAACCATCGGTATATACCGTCAGGGCATACTCCGATATACTTGCCCTGAGGATATGCAGGGATGATCTGTATGATTTCGTCAGTGAAAACCAAAAAAATGTGATCGATATAATGCGTAACATGGCCTCCACTGTGATGACAATGCGTTATCATATAGATCTTCTTATCAAAGAAATAGAATCCGGACATAAGCCGGATCCCCATATGCTCCAAAAAGCAAGAAAAGCCATGAAAGGATACGGAATGTATCGCTCGATACAGGAGGCCTCGGATTTCCTCTCAGGAGAACGGTCAAACAGCTGATACACCGTTTCTAAATCAACTGTGCCATACCTGCCTTCTCATCTGATAGCGTGTTTCCATAAGCCTCGGTGCAACCGCCTCTGATACTTCTCATATTCCTATCATGGCTATCTGTTCTGTAAATAAACTGTCAGGAGTCTCCCTCTTTCTTGGGCTTTTCTCTCTTTTCGGTTTTGGTAAACATGAATCTGTCTTCCGTACTCCCGGGCTTAAACGAGCCGTCTACAAAATAATTCGCAGCTCCGGTCTGCACAGCGATTGTATTCATCTGTCCCTTAAGATAAGAGAGGTAAATAAATCCTATTATCAAAGCTATAATCAGCGCAACTACCTCTATCACAGCTGTTACCAGTCCGAGAAGAACAAGGAGCACCTGTAAAATAACAAAGGATATAAGTGTTGAGATGATAAAATACTTCTTGGACAATCCTTTGTCTATCGGGAGTGATCCAACCAGCTTTCCGGTCTGTCCGTTGATACCGAAGGTAAACTTTTCGTCATTGTATTTCGTAGTCATCATCCACACAGGAAGCATAGCATACTCGGCCTTGGCATTTGAAAGCTGTATGGCATCAGATTTTTCACTGACTTCCGTATATCCCTTAACAGTGTCTTTTATCTTTTCCTTAAAGGTCTGCGTGACCCTTCCGTTGGCCTTTGGCTGAGCGTCCTTTTCCTCCACATCGTAGCGGTTTGCAAGGTAACCGCTGAAATACGCTGCATCAAAGGGTACCGCTTTTCCATAATCAAAGGGCTCAAGGGAATCCATTGTCGCATCATCCATCTGTGAAGCGGCATTTACGGGGATCCTCGAGAAATCCATATCGCCGCTTCGCATGATGCTGTAATGATCTTTCTTTTCATATTCATAATTCGCATCGGACCATTTCTTGCTCTTTACTCCATCGTAGGAAACCTCACCCGAGGCATGGCAGCTGTACAGCCAGAAAGGCACATAAAGCCCCGTGATATCCTCTATCCTGTTGCCCTCTGTAAAGGACTTTGGCAGAAGCTTCTTCCCCTTTGTGAACTCCTCCAGCTTACCCTTTGCCTCACTCTTATCCACGGAAAACGGGATCACGACCTCCGGTTTATATATTCCGTCAAAGGCCTGCGGAATTATCGCCTGATTTCCGCAATAAGGACACTCAGTCGCAGCGGTATTCTCATCCGCCACCATCTCTGCAGCGCAGGACGGGCATTTATACCCCTTTATCTGACCGCTTTCATCCTTGATCATAAGCTGCTCTGTGGTAGTCCAGGTCATATCGGAGCTCGCAGCATCTACCTTCTCTGCCTCCTGTGCTTCCTTAGCCTGCTCCATCGTGAAGCTTGCACCGCAGTACTCACAGGTCATCTCACCTGTTTTTCCGCTGAAGTTAAGCGCAGCCCCGCAGCATGGACATTTGAAATTCATTACATCAGCCATAGTTTCTCCCCCATTCTTATATTACTTTATACGGCGTATACCTTAACTCTTTCTCACACCGTTCAAAAACACATTATACCGCTGTTTATATGTCAATGGAATCAAAAACTTAAGACAGATCTCAATTCCCCGGGTATTCTATCACATCCGTCCAATAAGCCTGGTTATAAATATCAGTAAACTTATACAGCGCCTTGATGCCGTCTCCGCCCGTGATATCCGTATTACTGATCTCAAGCTTTGAAGTATCTACCGTCATTTCCTCTCCCAGATAATGGCTGTCATCAAATACACCTTCATAGGAATAGAAGTCACAGAGGAATCTGAGCCTGTCCCCGTCTTCAAGCTCTATAAGCCCTCTTGAGACTGTATCGGTCTCGTCTGATGAATAATCAGGATCGGCACCTGCCACATAACCATAAGGATTATCATTATCAAAGATCAATATAAGCTTCACACGCTGGCCGTTGAGCAAAGCAGGTACATATCCGGTTATCGTATATTTCTCTCCATCATCCACGGTATCGGTATGGTAATATGCCACAGGCTGTGAATCAATGGATATCCAGGTTCCGTCAACATCAGGGATCAGCCGGCCTTTATCATCAAAAGAATACAGATTATCCAGTCCCAGATCAGCGTAGCCCTTTCCCGTATCGTAAAACATATTAAGATCAACGCTGTGAACAAGGCTCCATTGATCTTCGGGAAGTGAAATAAACCAGCTTCCGTCTTCAGCAGTCTGCCACTTCAAGGCTCCGGCATCAAAGCTGTGATCCAGGATATACTGAGCAGTATCCTCATCGGAGAGGCTTCTTCCGCTGAATATATCCGAAGCTCCTGACATTCCAGAGAGCATGGATATCATATCTGTAAGCTGTCCAAGTCCTTCCAGTGAACTGCCTCCTGATGAAGAGCCTGCCCCTCCGAGAAGCACATCGAGCGGAGACGGGGCCGTGCCGCTGTATGAGGTTCCTCCCGAAGCACCCTGTCCTGAAAGCTCAAGGCTTGCAAACTCCCTGATACAGTCGGAATAATCAGAATCAAGACCGATATCCTTATATGTGCTCATAGCCTTGCTTACCGAGGAAGTCTTTCGGTAAGGGAAGTACACGGATATGCCGTAGGAATCGGTCATATTATATGAAGTATTATTGTATTTAACTGACGAAAGAAGAGTATCCGCCAAGGCTCTGCCTTCCTCCGTCCCAAGGCCTCTGGCAAAGCTGACAAGATCTATCTGGTCAATCTTGGTCGATGAAGCAAATTCCCGTGTATGACTTCTGGCATCAGAAACTACCTTGTAATCACCGCTCTTTATCAGTTCCGTGGTTCCCTGTGAAAAAGCTTTAAATTCATCCCCGACGGTCTGAGAGAGCTCTGCAAGATCAACCACGGAAAGAGTGGTCTTCTGCCCCCTGCAGCTTCTTGAGCATACATTCACAAAATCGTCCACGATATTCTTTCCTATCTCTATCGTGGGCATGGAAGTATCCTTTGACAGAGCCGTGAGCCAGTCAGTGTAATACCAGCCGACACCGGGCTCAGTCTCCTCCGAGGCTATCATATAGTCCGCGTAGGATGCGGCCATAAGATCTGTTTCAACAGTGGCCATAAGACAGGCATCGAAGCCTATGAAGTCATATTTCAGTCCCGCATTTTTCAACGCCGTATTTATTCCCGAAAGCGTCATTGATCCGCTTCTTGGATTCTTCTCGTCGTAGCCATAGCCCGATATGGAGCCTCCGCCGTGATCCCAGAATATGAGCATGTTGCGATCCGCGGGATAATTATTGCCGCAGTATTTGATAAAGCCGGTGAGAGTAGCAGGATCGGTCATGGCAGCCTTGCCCATGTCCTTCTCAAGGCATTTCAGGCCGCCGTTTTCCACCTTATATATCTGATTCGTCCTGCTGCTGACTATATTATTCTTCCAGCCCTTGCAGCCTCCGGTATATACGATCACATTGACTTTATCCGAGAGAGAGGCTTTCGTCATCTCGGTCAGGTCATTTGTAGCCATACCGCTTTTTGACTCAAGATCTGTACCGCACAAATAGACCATGATCGTCACTGTGTCCGATCCGTCACCCTTTATTTTTGTATATCTCTCCCTTGCAGAAGGATCCACAGAAGTATCCAGCTTTCCTGTATTTGCTTCATTTGTCCATCCGGCAGATGTCTCACTTAAGCTGCCGAAAAGACCGGATAGAGAGCCGTATGAACCGTAGGAGCCGGTCTGAGACTGCGAGCTGTCTGCTCCGCCCCCGGACTGAGCGCCTTGGTCAGTACTCTGCGCCTCAGCGCCCTGGGAAGTCTGATGATCAGCATATGAATCCTGCTCATAAGGTGCATTGTCACCTCCGCCAAGCATTGAGCCGATACCCGCACCGCCTCCACCGAGGAGCATTACGATAAGCGCAATAATAAGGCCCATCTTCCCTCCGGAGCCACCTTCTCGCTTTGGCCCCCCTGAGGTGCCTCCTCCCATTGCTGAGCCGGATCCGACATGCCCCAGACCGGTGCCGCTTCCGGACACCGATACGCCTTTTCCTCCCTCAGTCACTCTTTTCTCTCTTGCCCTTGGTCTGTTTTCCACCTTCAGCTCCTTCTGGTTAAGCTATCTTTATTATTCATCCCTTCTCCTCAAGATCCGGATGCTCTCCCGACCAGCCTGTCTCAGTGACACAGGAAAGATAGGATATCTCGTCATCTGTCAGAGCGAAATCAAAAATATCAAGATTCTCTTTCATTCTCTCGGGACTTGAGGCCTTGGGGATCACAGGTATCCCCCTCTGCACAAGGAACCTGAGCAGTATCTGCGCTTCTGATCTGCCGTACTTTTCTGCAAGCTTTACCACCCGCTCATCTTTAAGCAGCACGGCTCTTCCGAGAGGACTCCAGGCCTGTGCCATTATCTTTTCCTGTTTCAGATATTTAAGGGTAAATTCCTGCATATATCCCACATGCAGCTCAAGCTGATCCAGCATAGGTCTGATCCGCGCGCTCTCAAGAAGAGGTCTTATGTGATGCGGAAGGAAATTGGAAAGGCCTATCGCTCTTATTCTGCCTGCCTTGTAAAGCTCCTCCATCACTCTCCATGATTCCCTGAGCTTTTCTACCCATTGCTCATCCGACTGGCTGACCTTGGGCCAGTGTATAAGGAACATATTTAGATAATTTGTCCCAAGCTTATCACAGGATGCCTCAAATGATTCCCTTAGCTTATCAGCTCCAAGCATAGTAGGCCATACCTTGCTGCAAAGGAATATCTCTTCTCTGCGTATCCCGCTTTCCTTTATTGCCTCTCCTATCTCAGCTTCATTCTCATAAAAGCTTGCTGTATCTATATATCGGTACCCTGCATCGAAAGCATCGAGGATTGTCTGCTTTCCGTTTTTCTCTGTTGCAAGATATGAGCCAAAACCTACAGCGGGGATCTGAGCCCCGTTCCTGAGTCTGAAGAACTTCCTGCCGGTTTTCGCCATAGCTTTGCCTTTTGTTCCGGCTTTGGAGCTTCCATCATTTTCTTCTCCCTCGGGATTGGATCTTATGATCCCGGAAGCTTCTCTAGTGCCCTCGGCTATCCCTCCCGCGGCCATCTTAGCTCCCTTTGCTATCCCTCCGGC
>CADCRB010000309.1 GCA_902803745.1 uncultured Lachnospiraceae bacterium | reverse complement strand
TTTTCTCTTACGCTCCGCAATGAAGATTCCGGAACCGTCCGCACAGGACTGCAGGGCCTTAAGATACTCCTGATCCCAAGGGTTTCCGGTATGTCTTTTTCAGATATTCTCGTGGTAGTGATGGATGCCATGGGACAGCTGTTTTACAGCCTGAGCATAGCTATGGGTATCATGGTTGCCTACGGGTCATATGTGAAGGATGATGACAAGCTCATGAGCTCGATAAATAAGATCGAGATCTTCGATACAGGAGTAGCTATACTGGCCGGTGTTATGATCATCCCTGCGGTTTTTGTATTCATGGGCGAAGAGGGAATGAGCGCTTCAGGACCTGGGCTTATGTTCATTCTGATCCCGAAAGTGTTTGAGGTAATGGGTCCCATAGGGCATTTTATCGGAATATTATTCTTCCTGATGGTGTTTTTTGCTGCGCTCACCAGCTCGATTTCGATTCTTGAAGCTATAGTATCAAGCTTTATGGATCATTTTAAGATATCAAGAAGGAGAGCTACGGTCATAGAGTTTTTAATAGCTTTGGTGCTCGCAGTGCTTGTCTGCCTTGGTTATAATAAGCTTTACTTTGAGTTTTCCCTGCCAAACGGAGTCACTGCGCAGATCCTAGATATAATGGATTATATTAGCAATAACATTTTAATGCCTCTGGTATCAATATCCACCTGTGTGCTCATTGGCTGGGTGCTCACCCCTGATACTGTGATAGACGAAGCGACAAAGAACGGGGAGAATTTTATGAGAAAGAAGCTCTACATCGTGATGATACGCTTTGTGGCACCGATCATGCTATTTATTCTGTTACTTCAGTCCTTCGGAGTATTCTCGTTCCTGTGAGAAAGTAACGTTATACAGGCAGCAGGACGGAGCAGATGGAAAAGGAACTTATCAGATTTGAGAATATATCCAAATCCTTTGATAGTACGGACGTACTGAAGGATCTGACTTTATCCATACACGAAAATGAATTCGTGACCCTGCTGGGACCAAGCGGCTGCGGCAAAACCACCACCCTGAGGATATTGGGAGGGTTCGAAATGCCTGACAGCGGCAGGGTATTTTTTGACGGGATGGATATCACCAGTCTGCCTCCGAATAAACGGCAGCTTAATACCGTCTTTCAGAAATATGCGCTTTTCACGCACATGAATGTTGCTGAAAACATTGCATTCGGATTAAAGATAAAGGGCCAGGATAAGTCCATGATCCGTGAAAAGATAGCTTATTCATTGAAGCTGGTGGGGCTTGAAGGATATGAAAAACGTTCTCCGTCATCTCTGAGCGGCGGACAGCAGCAGCGTATTGCCATTGCGAGAGCCATCGTGAATGAGCCCAAGGTTCTGCTCCTGGATGAACCTCTTGGAGCGCTTGACTTAAAGCTGAGACAGGATATGCAGTATGAGCTGATCCGGCTTAAGGAGGAGCTTGGCATAACCTTTGTCTATGTGACGCACGATCAGGAAGAGGCCCTCACTATGTCAGATACCGTGGTCGTGATGAATCAGGGAAGGATCCAGCAGATAGGCTCACCTGAGGATATATATAATGAGCCGCAGAATGCTTTTGTTGCAGATTTTATCGGTGAGAGCAATCTGCTTGATGGAATAATGGTACGTGACTGTCTGGTCAATATAGGCGGACTCGATTTTCCCTGTGTGGATACCGGCTTCGGGACGGATAATCCTGTGGATGTGGTCATACGTCCGGAGGATGTGGAGCTTTCATCATCCGGAGAAGGCCAGACAAAAGGCAGGGTGATCTCAATAGTATTTAAGGGAGTCCACTGGGAGATGCATGTAGAAAGTGATATCGGTATCACCTTCCTTGTAAAGACTACGGATCATTTTCCTGTAGGAAGTACCGTAGGTATAAGCGTGGATCCATATAACATACAGATCATGCACAAACCGGTAAGTGAGGATGCTCAGGTATACGGTCAGGATGAGTCGTCTGAAGGGGAAGGATATGAACCGTAAAAAAGGCCGGCTGCTGGCAATCCCTTATATCATCTGGATAGCCGGATTTACGATCATTCCGCTGATCTTTATCCTGGTTAAGGCAGTGACCGATGTAAATGGTTCATTAACCTCAGCCAATCTTTTTGCGATCTTCGATCCGCTTCACCGCAAGGCTCTGCTTATGTCATTATCGGTCGCTTTTTTCAGCACTCTTATCTGTATATTGATAGCTTATCCTGCATCAATTATCCTGAGGACCAGCCGGATAACGAATAAAAGTATCATTTTATTTATTCTAATTCTTCCAATGTGGATGAATTTCGTACTTAGGATATTTGCCGTGCAGCTTTTGATCTCAAATAACGGGGTTTTAAATTATATCCTTACTGCTGTTAACCTACCTCCCCTTAAGATAATCAATACTCCCTGGGCTATTTTGCTGGGAATGGTATATGATTACCTGCCTTATATGATGCTTCCGGTGCTTAACAGTGTTTTGTCCATACCCGAAGATGTCATAGAAGCTGCCCAGGACCTTGGCTCCAACAGATTTCGTGTGCTGACGCATATCATATTTCCGCTGTCTTTGGGCGGAATAGGAAGCGGGATCATAATGGTGTTTGTTCCTTCCATGACCGAATTCGTCATAGCGAATATTCTGGGAGGAGGAAAGATACAGCTTCTCGGGAATATAATAGAGCAGGAATTCACGGTAACGATGGACTGGAATCTTGGATCCGGATTAAGCGTATCCCTTATGGCTTTTGTGCTCATCACGTCAATGATATTCGGCAGGAATAATGAAGATACTGCTGCGGGGATAAGCCTATGAAGAGCAGAGGTATCCTCGGAAAAATCTATATTTTTCTCGTGATGCTCTTTTTGTATTCGCCCATAGCTGTGCTGGTGGTCTTAAGCTTCAACAACTCCAGATCCCGTGTGGTATGGGGTGGCTTTACCACGAAGTGGTACAGGGTATTGATCGAGAGTAAAAGCATAATGGAGGCTCTCGGAACTACCTTTATTCTTGCGATCCTCTCAGCTCTTTTTGCGTCCATTCTGGGACTTTTCGGTGCCATAGGCATATATTCAATGCGAAGACGCAATTACCGGATCATGCTCTTTTGCACGAATATCCCGCTGTTAAATGCTGATATAGTCACGGGAATAGCGCTTTTGCTCTGGTTTGTAAGATTTCTTCCCCTGGGGTTTTCTTCAGTGCTTCTGGCTCATATTACTTTTAACATACCATACGTTATACTATGTATCCTTCCTAAGCTTAAGGAAATGGATGTACATCAGTATGAAGCAGCTCTTGATCTGGGGGCAGGTGAGGCTTATGCATTCGTTCATATACTGATCCCTCATATACTTCCCGGGGTACTGTCCGGGTTCCTGATGGCTGTTACTATGTCAATGGACGATTTTGTTATCACGTATTTTACAAGAGGAGCGGGAGTAAATACTCTGTCAACACTTATATACGGTGAGCTTAGAAAGGGTATCAAGCCTGAGATGTATGCGCTGTCTACAATTTTATTCTTTGTTGTGCTAATATTATTGATATTGGTCAACTTACCGTATGAGCGTATGTTCTCAAAGCGTACCATAAAGAAAAAGGTGAATATAGAAAAATGATAAATAAGATAATATCTGTCGTTTGTGCAGCAATACTTGTAGTAAGCAGTCTGTCCGGATGTTCTCAGGATCTTGACGGGACCCTAAAGAGAGGAGATGTCCTAACTGTATTTAATTACGGTGAATATCTTGAGCCTGAAATGCTGGAGCTCTTTACCAGGGAAACAGGTATTGAGGTGAAATATGAGGAAGCATCTACTCCGGAGGAAATGTATACCAAGTATAAGTCAGGCGGGATCTCTTATGATGTCCTCTGTACATCTGACTATATGGTGCAGAGGCTTATCGAAGAGGGTGAGGCTCAGAAGATAGACTTTTCGCTTATGCCGAATGCTGCTAACATAGGTCAGCGTTTCTGGGATATGACAAAGGCCTTTGACCCCAATAACTCTTATGCCCTTCCTTATTTCTGGGGAACCATAGGTATCCTGTATGATACTACCAAGGTAAAGGGACCTGTGGACAGCTGGGATGTGCTTTTTAACGGTGATTATGCAGGAGATATCATTATGCAGGATTCTATGAGGGATACCTTTATGATCACGCTGAAATATCTCAAATACTCACTTAATACAGATGATGAATATGAGATTCGTGAAGCGGGTGATGTTCTGAAGAAGCAGAAACCGGATGTGCAGGCTTATCTGGTGGATGAGGCAAGGGACGAGGTTGTTGCCGGCAATGCGGCTATGGCCGTGGTATATTCCGGGGAGGCATATCTGGGGAAGGAGTTCAATCCTGATCTTGAATACGTGATCCCAAAGGAAGGCTCCAATCTCTGGATCGACTCATGGATCATAACTAAAAACTGCACTAATACTGATGCCGCAATGAAGTTCCTGGATTTCCTTTGCAGGAAGGATGTGGCTCAGGCTGATTTTGAATATATTTATTATTCGACCCCTAATGAAGCAGTGATCGAATCTATGGATGAAGATCTGAAGAATAATCCGGCGGTGATGCCCACCGATGAATCCCTTGAAAACTGTGAGGTTTGTACACAGTTCGATCCCAAGGTCACAGAGCTGTATTACGACCTTTGGAAAGAGATTAAGGCACTTTGAAATACTGCTCTGGGCACCGGCGTGAGTGGCGGATCCGAAGACGGAATCAGATATTATATTAAGCGCAGCCGGCGTAAAACCGTATCTGTGCAGATAGAGCCGGATCTTTCGGTGCTTATCAGGGCTCCTTTTCATATGCCTGACCGTGACATAGAGAAGTTTTTGCGGGACAGTGATGACTGGATCAGAAAGCATCGTGATGAGGCGCGAAAAAAACTCCTTGCCAAAGAGACTTCCCCTAAGCTATCCATGGATGAAATACGAAAACTTGCTGAAGAGGCTGCGAAGGATATACCGGAGCGTGTAAAGCGCTTCGCGCCCATTGTAGGAGTAGATTACGGCCGGATAACCATCAGAAACCAGAAAAGCCGATGGGGGAGCTGTTCGTCAAGAAAAAATCTTAATTTCAACTGTCTGCTGATGCTTGCTCCTCCTGAACAAAGAGATTATGTAGTAGTCCATGAGCTTTGCCATCTTAAAGAGATGAATCATTCAAAGCGTTTTTGGAAAGAGGTGGAGAGGGTACTGCCTGATTATAAAAAAAGCGTGAAATGGCTCAGAGAGAACGGAGAGGACATAATGTCCAAAATGATATAGCAATGGCATAATAAGAAAGGAGACGCCATGAACGAAAACATTGTAAAAAGAAATGATCTGCTGGCCGAGACCGTAATAAAGGGATTGGAATCCCGTAATATGTCCGGGTATTATGCGAAAACAGCAGAGGAAGCCTGCAAAAAAGCCCTTGAGATAATTGGAGAGGGCAGCTCTGTCACAATGGGCGGTTGTATGAGCGCACATGAGATCGGCCTTGTGGATGCTCTTAAGGAGGGAAATTATAACTTTATAGACAGGGATAAGGAGACCGACAAGAGAGCTGCAATGCTCAAGGCCTATGATGCGGATGTGTTTATTTCAAGCTGTAACGCAATGACAGACGACGGCATACTTGTGAATATCGACGGAAACTCAAACCGGGTATCGGCTATTGCCCAGGGCCCCAGGAAAGTCCTGTTTATTGTTGGAATGAACAAGGTCTGCGATGATCTGGACGGTGCCATGAAAAGGGCCAGAAACGTAGCAGCGCCAATAAATGTACAGCGCTTTTCTCTTAATACTCCCTGCGCAAAGACAGGAAAGTGCATGGACTGCAAATCTCCGGATACTATATGCTGTCAGTTCCTCATCACGAGGTTTTCGCGGCATAAGGACAGGATACATGTGATCCTTGTTCAGCAGGATCTCGGCTTTTAATAACTGACGTTTTTGTACGTCGCTGACTCATTGTTTTGTTAAATTCAAGGATGCATTTTTACGCGGATTGGATTATAATATAGTTTAATTCTTCCGGTCTTAAGACCGAATATGATTCAGGAGGAGGAAATTCATCATGGGTTCCAACGGAAACAAAAGAAAAAGTGCCCAAAAGGGGACATCTAAAGGTCTTTTTGACAGTGTAAAGACCAAGCTGACACTGATCATTGTGTTAATAATGGCTGTACCGCTCATTTTGACGATCATCATCAGTTATGCTACATCTCACGCAGAAGCGGTACAAAATATGGATCAAATGAATACCGCACAGGCAGAGCTGGTAGAGCATGACCTTAAGGCCGTGGTAGACCAGAATCTGCAGATAATACAGACTGTGGCAAATTCGGTTTCTGCAAGGAAGGTGATCCAGGGGGAGCTTGATGTAGAATCAGTACAGGACTGGCTTGCAAAGACTGATGCTGAGGTAGGCGACGGCAATGCGATGGCCATATCCAATGCAGACGGTATGCAGATAGTCAAGTCCTCAGGCGAGTGCGTTGATGTGTCTGACCGTGAGTATTTCAAGCAGGTTAAGGCCACCGGCAAGCCCTTTATATCAGATCAGAATATCTCGAAGTCTACTGGAGCAAGGATCTGTACATTTATCCATCCTGTTTTTGACCTTGACGGAAATTTCATAGGCGCAGTTCAGAGAAATTACAACCTTACCGTATTTACCGAGCTATGCAAGCAGGAAGTAAAGGAGGAGAAGCAGGATATATTCATAGGTGACAATAACGGTGATCTTATGGGACACACCTCAATGGATCTTGAGGGAGGAGAGCCTGTGAATTTTGCAAACCAGGCATGGTATTCCGAGTCAAGGAGCAATCCGGAGGCTTCAGGCAGCTATGATTCCAAATTTAACGGTGGAAAATGGAGGATCTCATATCAGAGAGAGCCGACCACGGGATGGACAACCGTAATAGCCAGTGATGAGGGCGTGGCTCTTGCAAGTGCGAACAAAATGCTCATGATAGTGATCATAGTCGGTATCGTGATGCTTGTGGTAGCGGCTGTTATTGCATATCTGCTGGCTGACTCCTTCACTAAGCCCATACTTGCTGTTAACGGATCGATCAATAAGCTTTCACAGGGTGAGTTTGAGAAGCTGGATGATCCTAAGCTTACCAGAAGAAAGGATGAGTTCGGAGACATTGTAAGACATATCAATTCTCTGGAGGACAAGCTGATCCAGGT
>CADCRB010000308.1 GCA_902803745.1 uncultured Lachnospiraceae bacterium | reverse complement strand
CTCTATCTCATTGAAAGGCTGACCTTCAGTGAAATCCCCCGCGCTGGTACCCATAAGCTTTGCCACCAGCTCGTGAGCAGACTTTTCCTCGAGCAAAAACATTATGGAGCCTGTGATATCTCCGGAAATGGAAAGATATATTCCGGCCATTATCTGTTCTTCACCCCCCATGGTCTCGCCCATTTCGCGGAATTCAACCAGAGCAACCTTGGGAACTGTCATATCTACTTTTGTATTAAGCATTGTAGCCAGAGCTGTGGCTGCATTGCCTGCTCCGATATTACCTATCTCACGCAGCACGTCATAATACATGTCATCTACATTATTAAGATCAAGTTCTGCCATAGTACCTCCTTCTTACCTGCTGGTATTGTTCTGGCTAGTTAAGCCTGTTCTTTCTCGCCGATAACTGTTGCCAGATTAAGGATGGAGACAAGCCCTCTCTCCGTTTTGCCGACATAGGTGATATAGCCGTTCGCTTCTTCCTTCTTTTCTCCGGTCACCTTCTCTATCTGAGAATCATAAATATCCATGACCTGCTCAACTTCATCGACTATTATTCCTATAGCCGCCTGAGGATCGACCTTGACTATGATGATCCTTGTATTGCCTGTATAATCAATCTCAGGCATATCAAATTTAACTCTAAGGCTCATTACCGGAATAACTTCACCTCTGAGATTTATCACACCCTTGAAAAAGCTTTGCACATTCGGGACCCGTCTGATGGACGGAACCCTCACTATGTTGTCAATATAGTTTATATCTATACCGTAATGCTCTATACCAAGGTTTACCACGATATACTGGGTGGCCTTATCCTCTACATATTTTTCTAATTCATCCATATATGTATCCCTCCATATTCAAATCCATACTGTCAGATCAGCGCGTTAGCATCTATGATAAGAGCTACTTCGCCGTCTCCGAGGATGGTCGCACCGCTTATCATCCTGTCATTGTTGATATACTTTCCAAGAGACTTGATGACTATCTCCTGCTGTCCTATAAGCTCATCCACAACGAGCCCTGCCTGTGAATCGCCTTTTTTAGCTATTACAACGATCATATCGTCGCTCTGCTTGGGATTCTCAAAGCCCAGAAGCTCCGAAAGCTTGACTATCGGGATAACCGTACCTCTGAGCTGTATGACTTCCTTGCCCTGTACAAGCTTTACATCCGATGAAGGGATATTCTCGATAGTGGTAATGGAATCAAGTGAAATAGCATACTTTTCATCACCGATAATGACCATGAGAGCCTGGATTATGGCAAGTGTCAGAGGAAGTCTTATGATCCAGGTGCTTCCTTCACCAAGCTTTGTCTTAACCGAGACATCGCCTCCGAGGGATTCAATATTACTCTTTACGACATCCAGACCGACGCCTCTTCCGGAAATATCTGTTACCTGTTTAGCCATTGAAAATCCGGGATCAAAGAGGTAATCAATAACTTCCTTGTCTGTGAACTGCGCCGCAGTTTCTTCGGAAGCAAGTCCCCGCTCTACGATCTTGGCTCTGACAGCCTCAACATTTATTCCTTTACCGTCATCACCTACCTCGATAACAACGGAATTGCCATCCTGAAAAGCGTTAAGGAAGATTGTACCAAGCTCCGGCTTGCCGCTTGCCTTCCTCTCATCAGGATGCTCAAGACCATGATCTGCACTGTTTCTGATAAGATGCATCAGAGGATCGCCGATTTCGTCCACCACAGTCCTGTCGAGCTCTGTATCCTCACCGGTAATGGTAAGCTGCATCTTCTTATCGAGCTTCTTTTCCAAATCTCTTACCATACGGGGGAATTTCTGTACGGCGCTTTCAATAGGTACCATCCTGACCTTCATGACCGCTTCGTGAAGGTTGGTTGTAACACTTTCCAGATATTCTACCTGCTCATTAAGTGCCTGATTGGAGGTATCGCTGCTGTCCGCGGCAGATACAATGGTGTTCTTAGCAATGATAAGCTCGGACACAAGGTTCATAAGTGAATCGAGCTTTTCGATATCAACTCTTATGGTCTTTGAGATAACGGGTTTCTTTGCAGCCGGAGCCTTGGAGGCTGCTGCCTGTTTTGCTGCAGGAGCCGTTTCTTTCTTTACAGCGGGAGCTGTCTCTTCCTTTGCTTCCGGAGCCTCTGCAGCTTCCTTTGCCTCTGCCTCAGGTGCAGCTTCAGCAGTGCTCTCAGCGGCCTTTGCCTCGCCGCCTATCATATCTATGCCGGCTTCGTTGAATTCTTCACCAACAACATCTGCGATCTCCGAAACAGCGAGCATAGCCTCTTTTGCCTTGTCGATAGTTTCATCACAGATAGTGAAGACACTGAAATTAAATTCAAACTTCTCATCCTCGATATCCTGTGCCGGAGGATTTGTGGCTACTATATCACCCATATCCTCCAAAGCCTTTATTACAAGAAAGGCACGGGCTGCCTTGAGCAGGCAGGATTCTTCGATGAATACAGTGAAACCGAGAGCATGCTTTCCGCTTGCTATGGCATCCTTCATTACATCCTTCGCAGATTCGTCAAGCTTCATCGATCTGTATAACGCTTTTGCATCATCTCCGCCGGAAGAAGCTGCAGGAGCTGACTCGGACTTGCTGTCTTCCTTTGCAGGAGCAGCTGCGGGAGCAGCATCACCCTTTCCGGTTGCCGCATTCCTTATACGGTTTATCTCGTTAATGATGTTTTCATTATCATCTTCACCTTCATCTGTCGATTCCTGTATGGAATTAACATAGCCTTCGATGGCATCGAGAGCCTGAAAGAGAACATCCATGAGCTCGCTGGTAACAGTCATGGATCCGG
>CADCRB010000307.1 GCA_902803745.1 uncultured Lachnospiraceae bacterium | reverse complement strand
CAGAGCAGTGGCGGATATTTCCAAGGGAAAGATCATTTTTGATAACGGAAACATCACTGTGCCTGAGGAGTGCAGGCCTCAGGAGAACTACAGAATTCTTAATGGCATATATGACAGGATATGCTCTTTCCCTTAAACACAATTTTATTCTTTTTTCTTCACAATTACGTCACAGTTGGAAGGTATATTGTTTTCAGAGATAAGGAAATAAAAACACGGTGAGTTTCCGTATCAGATACTGAAGGACTGAGACAGATATAAAACCGTGCTTTACAGAGGAGGAAAAAATGATATACGACGACTACAACAAAGAAACAAAGAATGATGATTACGATACGAGCTATAAAAACGTAGGATCATCGGGAACTAATTCGGCCAATAAGTATGAGGAGGCTCATACGGGACAGGATAATGGATACAGCCGCACAGAACCCGGAAGTTACAGAGAGCCTCGGGGAAATGCCGGTAACTATAGTGGCCAGTACGGCGGAACGAGTAACGGATACTACGGAAACTCCTACAGCAATCCTCAGGGACGTACACATTATACTTCCTATCAGGATTCAGGCTACAGGGCTCCGGGCTATAATCCCGGAAATCAGGGCAATGCAAAGCCCGGTGCTGCAAAGGGTAAGAAGAGCTTCTGGAAAAAGGCGATCGCTGCAATACTGATAGGAGTACTTCTTGGAGGATCCGCGGCAGGTGCTTTCTACGGAGTATATAAACTATCCGACCTCGATGAGGCAGTGGAGACACTTGCAAAGGCAGGAGCTGAGGGGGAGCGTCCCAGGCAGCTGACAACCACTACTTCAGCGGCAAAACAGGAAGATTCGGAGGAGGTCCGAGAGGCCATAGCAACTACGAACAGCAATACGGACAGCAGCGTATCACAGGTTGTTGAGGAGGTGATGCCTTCTATAGTAGCCATAACAAATTCGGTTACCATGAGAGGACAGACCTGGTGGGGACAGCCTATAGAAAGGACAGGAGAAGCGGCCGGCTCAGGTATCATAGTCGGAGAAAATGATGACGAACTTCTCATTGTGACAAATCAGCATGTTATCTCTGATGCTACATCTCTTTCGGTGCAGTTTGTGGATGGAAATGCGGCAGAGGCCAATATCAAAGGTCAGGATGAAGAAGCAGATATTGCAGTCATAGCTGTGGCAAAGAATTCTCTCTCCGGAAATACTGCGGATGAGATAAAGATAGCAACTCTGGGTGATTCGGATGACCTTCAGGTCGGTGAGCAGGTAGTGGCTATAGGTAATGCAATGGGATATGGCCAGTCTACTACCACAGGCATCATTAGCGCTCTGGGACGCGAGGCTGAGCTTGAAAACGGAAATCATGAGCTTATACAGACCGATGCAGCCATAAACCCGGGCAACTCCGGCGGAGCCCTGCTCAATATGAGAGGCGAGCTTATCGGCATTAATGAAGCGAAGGCGGGTCAGGTCCTTTCAAACGGCACTATAGTTGAAGGAATGGGCTATGCGATACCCATATCCAAGGTTCAGCCCATCATAGATGATCTTATGAATAAGGAAACGAAGGTGAAAGCTGCCGATGACAATCAGTCATATCTGGGCATCGGAGGCGTGGATGTGACCGAGGATGTTTCCAGCACCTATGATATACCTGAAGGAATATATGTGGCTCAGGTAGAAGCGGGCTCTGCTGCCGAGAATGCAGGACTCGTAAGGGGTGATGTCATAATAAAATTTGACGGCCAGTCTGTGGGGTCAATGAAAGACCTTAAGGATCTGATGCAGTATTATGAAGCCGGACAGACTGTTGATATTACGGTGAAGAAACAGTCCGAAGGCGGCTATAACGAGGAGACGATCTCAGTGAAGCTGGGAAAGAGACCATCGGAGCACAGCAACTGACATTAATATCCTTTGTCCTAAGGGGGTACCGCTTGCGGTGGATTCCTTAGGACGCGGTCGGAGAATGACGGTGTATAAACCGGTGTATATAAAGGGAGGCGGAATGACCGTACAGGTGATTCCGCTTTCTTTGGCGTTTTTTGACCATACATGCTATTTCACATATAATGATTTGGATGCCAAATCCCATCACAAGCAAGCTTGTGTGGTGACAATTACTATTGGCGCTTTAATCAATTAATAAAAGGTCGAAAAGATATACCGGAGAATTAACAGATAATGAAAGAAAACAAAATGGGCGTGATGCCCGTTAAAAAGCTGATCGTTTCAATGTCACTGCCCATGATGATATCAATGCTTGTACAGGCTCTGTACAATATTGTGGACTCGGTTTTTGTGGCCAGACTGTCTGAGGAGGCGCTGACAGGAGTAACACTTGCGTTCCCTATGCAGAATCTTATGTTTTCCGTAGTGGGAGGGACGGGCGTAGGTATTAATGCCATGCTTTCAAGGTCTCTGGGTGAGAAGCTGTATGATGAGTCTGACAGCGCTGCCGGAAACGGAATCACACTTAATATACTCGCAGCTTTGATTTTTATGGCGTCATCCTTTATGGGAGCTGCTGGCGCCTTTATCGGCTCACAGACTTCCGATCCTATGATCACGAGAGAGGGTACGACCTATCTTTCAATCGTTATGGTGCTGTCTATCGGCATGGCTTCGCAGGTTACCATGGAGAGACTCCTTCAGTCCACTGGCCGCACCTTCTATACAATGATAACCCAGGCCCTTGGCGCCATAATAAATATAATAATGGATCCGATCATGATATTCGGTCTTTTTGGGTTTCCCAGACTGGGAGTGGCGGGCGCCGCGTATGCAACGATAATCGGACAGACTGTTGCCGCTTCTCTTGCGCTTTACTTTAATCTAAAAAAGAATTCCGATATCCGTTTTTCGTGGAAGATCCTTTTACTAAAAGCCGATACGGTCAAGCGGATTTATTTTGTGGGCGTTCCTTCTATCCTTATGATAGCCATTGGATCGGTCATGACGTATCTTTTCAACCTGATACTGAATACCTTTTCGAGTACCGCTGTTGCAGTTTTCGGGGTCTATTTTAAGCTTCAGAGCTTTTTCTTCATGCCGGTCTTTGGATTGAATAACGGCGTTATACCGGTATTGGCCTACAATTACGGTGCGAGAAAAAAGGAGAGGATACAGGAGGCGCTGCGGTTTTCGGTGGTTCTGGCTTTCTCCATCATGGTCTTTGGGACTGTGATCTTTGAGCTTTTCCCCGGAAAGCTCCTGACTCTTTTTTCTGCTTCAGAAGATATGCTTGTAATTGGTATCAAGGCGCTGAGAAGCATAGCCTGGAGCTTTCCCATAGCCGGTATATGCATAGCTCTTGGATCGGTATTTCAGGCCTTTGGAAGGAGCTATTATTCTCTGATAGTATCTCTGGGCAGGCAGCTCTTCGTGCTTATTCCTGTAGCATATCTGCTGAGTCTTACAGGAAATGTGGATAACGTGTGGTGGTCTTTTGTCATAGCCGAGGTGGCATCTTTCATACTTACAGCTGTTTTCTTCCGCAAGCTAAACAGGGATGTGATACACAAGCTTTGATCCCGTGGAGATACGATTGATAGATAATGCTTTGTTATGGTAAAATCTTTTAGGAGTACAGGGCCGCAGCTATGCGGTTGAATAATAATATTAAGGAGGCGGATATGGCTATATTTAAGGGATCGGGAGTGGCGATAGTGACGCCCTTCAAGCCGGACGGAGAGGTTAATTATGATGAATTCGCAAGGCAGATAGACTTCCAGGTGAATAACGGCACAGATGCGATCATCGTGTGCGGAACCACAGGTGAGTCGGCCTGTCTTTCAGAAGAGGAGCATACGAGAGTCATTGATTTCTGCATAAAGCATGTAAATCACAGGGTGCCTGTCGTGGCAGGGACCGGCAGCAACTGTACGGATACCGCTGTGTATCTTTCACAGGAAGCAGAAAAAGCAGGTGCGGACGGACTTCTTGTAGTGACGCCTTATTACAACAAGGCTACACAGAAGGGACTTATCGATCATTTTACCATCGTGGCAAACTCCGTACATATCCCGATCATACTTTACAGTGTCAAGAGCAGGACCGGACTTAATATCAATCCTGAGACTGCAGCTCAGCTTGTAAAGAATGTGCCTAATATAGTCGGAATAAAAGAGGCTTCCGGGGATATTGCGCAGGTTGCAAGAATAATGGCATTGACTGACGGGAATATCGATCTTTACTCAGGAAATGACAATGAAGTTGTACCGATCATGTCTCTGGGCGGTATCGGAGTGATATCCGTAGCTGCAAATGTGGCACCGAGTTACATGCATAATCTCTGCCTCAACTACTTGAACGGGGATGTAGCCGAAGCCCGCAGGATGCAGCTCAAGCTCATTGACCTTGTGGATGCGCTTTTCTGCGAGGTAAATCCGATTCCGGTGAAGCATGCGATGAATATAATGGGTATGAATGCCGGACCTATGCGCAGACCTCTGTCACCTATGGAGCCGGAGAATATCGAAAGGCTCAAGGCGTCGATGAGGGCGTTCGGGCTTATTCAGTAATAGAAAAGGACGGGGGATGATAATGACAAGGATCATCATGAGCGGCTGCAACGGACATATGGGACAGGTAATAACCCGTATAGTTTCTGAGAGGGATGATTGTGAGATCGTAGCAGGGATCGATAAATTCCGCGGAGTTGAAAACAAATATCCCGTTTATGATGAGATAGCGGATTGTAAGGAAGAGGCAGACGCAGTTATTGATTTCTCGGCCCCTTCAGCGCTTAAAGGACTGCTGGAGTATGGGAAGAGAACAAAGACTGCGCTGATACTTTGTACTACAGGCTATAATGATGATGAGAAGAAGGCTATAGAGGAGGCATCGAAGGATACTGCAATACTGCGGTCTGCGAATATGTCCCTCGGTGTCAATGTAATGGCGAAGCTCGTTACTGAGGCGGCGAGACAGCTTGATGCAGCAGGATTTGATATAGAGATCGTAGAGAAGCATCACAGGCTGAAGAAGGATGCTCCGTCCGGGACAGCTCTGTATCTTGCAGAGGCTGCAAACGCCGGTGCAGGAGGAAAACATACTTTTGTATATGACAGATCCGACAGATCTGAGAAAAGACCGGATAACGAGATAGGGATATCCGCTGTACGCGGCGGCACTATTCCCGGAGATCATGACGTGATATTTGCCGGTGAGGATGAGGTGATCACTTTTTCACACAGGGCATACAGCAAGGCAGTCTTTGGCAAGGGTGCGGTCATGGCAGCGCTTAAGATGAACGGGATGCAGCCCGGTCTTTATGACATGAGCGCGGTGCTGGATTAGAATGAGATTCCGGCCCTGCATAGATATCCATGACGGAAAGGTAAAGCAGATAGTCGGCGGTACTCTTCGTGATACAACGGGAGACAAAGCATCCGGCCTTACAGCGGGCGTACCGGGAAACCCGGCAGGCGGCACCGGACTAAAGGAGAATTTCATTTCGGACAGGAACTCGGAGTATTATGCTTCGTATTATAAAAAAAGGGGACTGTCCGGTGGACATGTGATAATGCTCAACCACAGGGGCTCTGATCATTATGATATGACCAGAGAGCAGGCGCTTGCAGCGCTTCGGGCTTACCCCGGAGGCCTTATGGCAGGTGGCGGCATAGATCCGGATAATGCGCTGGCTTTTCTTGATGCAGGAGCAAGTCATGTGATAGTGACTTCATATGTCTTTAAGGATGGCAGGATTGATATGGACGCGCTTTCAAGGATCGTGGATGCGGTCGGCAGGGAGCGGCTTTGTCTGGATCTTTCCTGCAGAAAACGCAGTGACGGGCAATATTACATTGTTACGGACAGATGGCAGAGATTTACCGAGACAAGGCTTGACAGCAGTGTAATGGAGCTTTTGTCCGGGTACGCTTCGGAGTTTCTGGTTCACGCTGTAGACAGTGAGGGAAAACAGCAGGGTATAGATGAGAAGATACTTTCGATCATAAAGGAATCTCCGGTGCCTGTGACATATGCGGGTGGTGTCGGATGCCTTGAGGATGTAAAAATGATACGTGAGCTCGGAGAAGGTAAAATAGATATCACGGTAGGATCTGCTTTGGATATATTTGGTGGTAGACTGGCTTTAGAGGAGATACTTGAATGCATATCGTAATGGTAAT
>CADCRB010000306.1 GCA_902803745.1 uncultured Lachnospiraceae bacterium | reverse complement strand
TTTTTCCAAAGAAACAATGCAGGAGGGATTGAGTAAAAATGCGCCTTTTTCAAAATATTATCCGAGTGAATTAGATACTGTAAAATACATTTCTAAACTGTTAAAAGCTAAACCGACGCCCGTAGAGAACATTGACGATGATAAGAAAGAGGCAGAGGTCTATATGGATCATGCCTATTACAGTGCGATACTGATCTTTAAACAAATGATACAAATGTTTGGGTTGGACCGTTTTACGGATAACAGGGTGGAGGACTCGTATTTAAAAAGTAAAATGGCAGAAAAATATAAGGTCGAAAAGAAGTTCTTCGTCTTAAATGAGTGGATGGATGCTATAACTGCCATTGTCATGCATAATAAATTCTTTGAATATAACCTGAAGAAAGACAGTTTATCTTCTGAAAATGGTCTGAAAAGAGGCAGACCATTGGCATTGGAAGAGCATCCGCTGGCGTATCTGCTGATACTGTGTGATGAGCATCAATGCTGGGACAGGACATCATTTGGTAAGAAATCCATCGAACAGTTACATGCAATGGGATGCAAATTTGAATTCAAAAATGATGGTATTTATGCGCATTATGTATATGATGAAAACTGTAAGAGTGGTGCACTGGACTTTGATGGCGAAAAGATTGTTAAGATAAAAAAGGGAACACTTGGGAAATTCTATAATACGATAACACCGGCTGTCGTAAGAGACAAAAATATTAAGCCTCAACCTATATCTACAGCTCATCTTAAGGATAAATGTAGGGTCTGTTCCGATGACCATAAGCCAAACGGCTGTGAATTTGTAGACGGAATAGCCAGAATAGTCGCGATTCCCGGGGGAGATGTTGAGGTTAAGACACTTGATGAAGATAAGAACACAAAGGGAAGAGATTATCTCTCAGATTATCTTTCGAAAAATGGGATCAGCTTAAACGTGGAAGCTTCATTTGGCAAGGATAAGAAAAAACGTACAGAGTATCTTTCAGAATCGAGTATGCGTGAACTGTATGATATGGCTGAAAAACTGTATCAGCGAACCAAAGATGATGATTGGGATGATTTCAAATATACTGACGGAGCGGAGAAACTGTTATATATCCAATTTGTAAAGAATATGGGGAAATGTCTGCATGAGATTGGGTGCTTTTATTCCAATCAACCTAAAGTGTTTGAAAGGGTTATAGGTTTTTCTAAAGAAGAAAAAGCAAAAATAGAAGAGATACAAAAGGAACCTATGTCTAAGTTCTGTGATGATCATTTACTTGAACATATAGATGATGATCTGGCTGTTATGGTTGAAGAGTTTGACAAGATGTTGGTCGATGAAAGCGGAATAGAGGTGTACAGGATCTAAGGATAGGACAAAACGGAGGTTCTAAACAATGGCTGAAGAGAAGAATGTTGTGGAAGAAGTAAGGGACGGAAAGACACAGGATGTGGAGCTTAGGTACCAGGATGAGGTTCCTGTTTTTGTCGAGCGCAAGAGATGGCTCCTTTTTGCGCTTCCGTGGACGTTCACGAAATACCTTCTTAAGGATGAGATACTGACCACGAGCAGGGGATTTTTCAACACCGTGATCAACGACTGCTATATGTACAAGATCGTTGATGTACAGCTCGAAAAATCCTTGCTTGAAAAGATGGCGGGGCTTGGCACTGTAGTATGCTACACCTCGGATACGACTGATAAAGTTCTTAAGATATCGCACGTTAAACATGCTGAGCAGATCAAGAATTTCATTCTCGAAAAATCCGAGAAGATGCGTATGAAGAGAAGGACGCTTACTACCATGAGCCTTAATTCCGACGCAGCTGACGGAGTGGATGATATTGGCTGAGCTTTTTGATTTTCGCGAAGCGTGCGGATATGTTGAGGATCTCGGAAGGCTCGGGAGCCGTCCGGGAATGGAACGTATAAGGGCGCTGTGCCGTATTCTCGGCGATCCACAGGATGATCTTCGCTTCATTCATATAGCGGGTACGAACGGGAAGGGCAGTACCGCCGCGATGATCTCGTCTGTGCTTACTGAGACGGGATTAAGGACCG
>CADCRB010000305.1 GCA_902803745.1 uncultured Lachnospiraceae bacterium | reverse complement strand
TATCTCTATCATGTTCTCCTTCAGGATGTCCATGGCTTCCTCTTCACTTTTGCAGTTCTTGAGTTTTTCCTTCACATCCTCCGGAAGTTTTTTGAAAAATTCATTGTTCATAAGTTCGTTGTCCATGATACTCCTCCTTTTTTTGTTTTATATTATATCATTCTTCTTCAGCATTCCTTCTGATAAGGATTATAATCACCAAGATCTCCTCCGGAAACCTTTTTCAGCTCCTCCACCGGTATCTCTATCATGTTCTCCTTCAGGATGTCCATGGCTTCCTCTTCACTTTTGCAGTTCTTGAGTTTTTCCTTCACATTCTCCGGAAGCTTTTTGAAAAATTCATTGTTCATAAGTTCGTTGTCCATGATAATAATCTCCATATAAATCCAAATAAATGATTTAGTTAAATTTTGAGTCGTAAAGCACATTTGTCGGGTGCTCGTTATCTGGGGTAGTTTGTCAAAAGATTTTCCCAACAAGCCCCTCCGGCAACTTTTTTCAGTTCATCAGACGGAATCTCTATCATGTTGTCCTTCAGGACATCCATGGCTTCTTCTTCGCTTGTGCAGTTTTTGAGCTTCTCTTTCACTTCATCGGGAAGCTTGTTAAAGGCCTCATTGTTCAAAAGGTTGCTGTCCATTAGAATCTCCTTTCTGAGTATCATATGAATATATCATACCATTATCCGGAATATACTGTAAATCAGGCCAAAAGGTATCATCAGGGTACACTTTGTCTTTCTCTCATTACTCCGTACAGCACCTGCTCCCCGTCAAGCAGTCTGGTACAGGTGCTGCAGATCAGGATCTTGTCCTTCTCATCAGGGATGATATCATTTGTCGCAAAGCTTATCTCTTTCAGTCTTTTCAGCCATTCTCTTCTGGCTTCTGCTCCTTCACCCTCAGGCAGCGGGATACGGTCTGAATACTCCTTTATTATTGCAGCAAACCATGTTGCTTCATATATAGTTCCCTCATAATCAAAGGATATGACAGGATGGACATCAAAGGTTCTCTCATCATGTATTTCAATAAGCTTCATGAACATACTGAAATCCTTCATGTGATGTCCGGAGAGTATGTAGATCCCGTCTTTTGGGACATCGAGCATCTCTATCCCCCCATGAGCAGATGGCTCGTCACTGAAATTATGTGACAGATAGTAACCCGGGAATTCTCTGTGAAATAAAACGGGATAATCGATCGGGGTTCTTTCCATATAGATCCAGCCAACGACATCGGGATTCAAAAGTTTCAACTCATTTAGATCGATATCAGGCCAGTTCTGCCAGTGTCCCTTCATCCTCGGACCGAATATGCTCATAAAGATAAAGGCGGGTTCCATAGGGTTGGGACGAACTATGGAAGGATCATGGTACTCTTCCAGAGTAAGGCCCTTTTCATACATGATCCCTGCCGCCTCAACTCCCACATATCGAAAATGCTCTGTGTGTTCTACCATATGTGTGATCATCTCTCTTCCTCTCGGATACCGGTAGATATATCCGAAGCGGTGACAGTTATCCCTGAGATATTTGCTCAGTTTTTTTGTCTGACTAATGTCAGTGGAGATAATATCAACTGCCAGCCCTGTCTCGTGCTCACTGCAGCCGGGTCTGGCAGTGGACCTGCTAAGATCAGCTAAGTACTTTTTCTCCTGCTGATCTCTCGTTCGATATGCATCTGTTATAATGCATTCAAAGCCGCCTTCTTCCCCTGCTGCACGGCACATATCATTCAGAGCCCCGGCAGCATCACAATTTAAGAGCATATTAGAAGGCGGCAAATAAAAGGCACGGTCAGTCAGAGAATAAAGACTGATCAGGCCTGCTGCATTATGTTCATCCGGCAGAGGATGTGTATCATTTACAAGTCTGATAATAGTGCTATACATCAATTCAGCCTAAGTAGCATCCGCTGTTGCTTTATTATCATAATCGAACATATCAGTTTTCTTCAGAAGTTGCACGATCAGTTTTGGATCACGTGTCGTTTGAAGTGTGTCTCTATCTTCCGGAGTGTATTGCGAAAGAGCTTCCTTCAGGCTCTTTGTCAGTTCACGCTCTCCTGTCTTGCGAAATTGTTCATCACAGAGCATTGAGACAGTCTCACAAAAGATCTCTTTCGTATCACCGCAATAAGGATTGGACAGATCTCCGGTTTTATTGTAAGCCTTGGAAGCGCATCCGCCTCTGCATGTAAAGAGATAAGGACACTTCTTGCATTCAGGCATCTGTGTTACATTTCGGAAATTCCACTTGAGGAGCTCAAATTTGAAGGCAAATTTTTCCTTCTCAATATCTATCCTGCCCACACGCATTTCGTCCATAGCAGCAAAATCCCAGCATGTATAGACAGCCCCGTCACTGTCGACAAGATACATCATGTTCTCTGCACCGCAATAGGAGTCCATCGGTTTGAGATAACTCTCCTTTTTCAGCAATCTGCTGATCTCTCTTATATCAGTATCATAGTCTGAGACATGCATCATCGCATCTTTTTTTTCAAAGCCGTTCTGAATCAGATCCTCTACAATATCTGCATGACTCACCCCATAGTCCTTTCCGGGATAATTGTCATTATCGGCAGGAGCATAATAATATGAAAACCTATTATTATCGGAATAACCTTTCTCCTTAAAAACCTGCACTAATTCATGAACACTTCTAAGATTCCCAGGGCCTGTGTTGATACGGACACACACATTGATATCCTTCGATAAAACAAGGCCTATATTTTCAAGGATCTTATCGTAGCTTCCACCGCCGCCGATATAGACCCTCCTTTTGTCATTGTACTCTCTGATACCGTCAAGGGTTATCTGAAAATCCTTAAAAGGATATTCTGACAGAATATCTGAAAAATGATCCAGACTGTATCCGTTGGTCACTACAGAGAGTGTCATATCTGAAGACACTGCTTTTTTTACTATGTACTCAATGATCTCCCTGTTTTCAGGTAAAAAAGGCTCCCCGCCGTACAGAGTGCATGAGGATACTTTTATTCCACGTTTTTTTTCTTTTTCCACAGCAGAAAATATCTTGTCCACCATTTCTTTTGACATGGTCTTTTTCAGCCAGTCTTCTCCGTTGGACAGTCTGTGTCTTTCAAAACAATAAGGACATCTGAAATTACAGTTATAAGAAGGAAGGATGAGAAGAGACATATTACGATTAAGGATTATATTCCTGTATAATCCGGCCAGGAACTGAAGGTCATCCGTCTCAGTCTCGAAAGAATCCGTCAAATGCCCTCTTGATCTGAGCCTTTCTATCTCTTCACCGGACAGTTTTTCGACTTTACCTTCTGAAAGTGCTGCGGCTTCGTCTCTGTCTACTACGTCGATGGCGCCGTAGAGACCGTTTATCATAAGAGAAACAGAGTCATCCAAAGATAATATTATTTCATAATTACTGAGTGTCGTTTTCAAAATGAATCATCCTCCGATTATATTATCTTATTTTAACATAGGTCTATGCTGTTTTTGCATATAATAAACTGAAACCTTCAAAGAATACGGGAATGATGTTATAAAAAAAA
The DNA here is from genome assembly GCA_902803745.1 of uncultured Lachnospiraceae bacterium. Taxonomy (GTDB): domain Bacteria; phylum Bacillota; class Clostridia; order Lachnospirales; family Lachnospiraceae; genus NK4A144. The sequence goes on along the minus strand of CADCRB010000305.1, from coordinate 1,731 downwards.
GGCTATATTCAGTATATTAATATTTAGCAGCCACTATTTAATTCCTTCGGTTATTTGGCGTTGTCATCAGCGGATCAATGTATATCCGTCATATCCAGGATCCTGACCGCCACATGCCAGCCAATTTTACAATAACCGATATACTCAAATCTTATCTGATTCTCTTCAGTGAATTCCTTAAAAGCGAGGTATTCGTGTTGCTGCCAGCCCGGATAAAAGAAGTAATCATCAAAAACGATAATAGTTCCAGGGATTATCTTCTCGCGCAGATGATTCAGTACAGTTTTGGTCGAGGAATAGAGATCACAGTCAATATGAATGAACGCACAGGGTCCCTCATGGTCTTTGACAAACTTCGGAAGTGTTTCTTCAAACCAGCCTTTGATCAGACTTACATTGCTTCTCACACGTGGAAGTGCTCCACCGAGGGAATACTTGCCCTTGTGGTCTCTGGTCCAGGTTTCCGGAAGGCCCTCAAAGCTATCAAAACCGTAAACCAGCCGGGTCGGATGATACTCAGAGATAAAATTGACACTGTTTCCCTTAAACACACCGAATTCCAGCAGAAGTCCGGCATCGTCAATAGAACCTCCACAGAAAATATCCTCCATCATTTCGAAACGATTGTTGTAGCATGGCTTATCCAGTAAATTTTGCGCGCCAAATTCCGCTGACTGCTGGTAGGCCATCCAACGCATGACCCCGGGCAGATCCGCGACCGTTTCACCGATTGTAAACTGCTCGGAAATGCGCCTTTGCTTTGGAAAAAGGTCTACGCATTGTTCTCTTGGAACACATCTGTAAAGCTCATCGCGAATCTGCTGATAGATGTCCTCCGGCTCAGCCATATCATTATTGACAATACCCTCATCACTTGTCACAAGGATAACGGCATCTTTTAACTCTTCTTCTGTCAAACTGTCGATACGCCGAATATTCGGGTACTTAGCTGCCAGAACGTTATCCGCTATCAGATACTCCTGAACACCCATCAGAACGTTCATGATGCTCTTTACCTTCATACCTTCATAGCCAAAAGGATAAAGGATAAACTTATTCTTTCCCTCTTTTAACAAATCTCCAACTACTTTGCAGGTGCACTTAAAACAGTCTCCGTGAAAATAATACATCTTTTATCATAACCTCTTCACTTTACATTAATTGTCTCTGCGCAATACGTATTGGCTGGATCTCCGGTTTCATAGAATCATCCAAAGATAATAAACTATTAATCAAAAAAATCTGCTCCTGTAATGAGGCCTCCCTCAAAATCAACGGACATGCTACCGTCCAAAGTAGTCTCTTCACGGGAATCGCCATTATGCCTACAACAGTCGTGATAACTCTCCCATCTAAATCCGCCGGAAACCTTTTTCAGCTCCTCCTCCGGTATCTCTATCATGTTATCCCTCAGGATGTCCATGGCTTCCTCTTCACTTTTGCAGTTTTTGAGCCTTTTCTTCACATCCTCCGGAAGGCTCTTGAAAAAATCATTTTTCATAAGTTCGTTGTCCATAATACACCTCCATTATGTTTTAATTATTTATCTTATATTATATTATTTTTCTTCAGCAGCTGTAAAACTATCTTCGGATCCCCGGACGACATCAGGGTGTTTCTTTCTTCGGGAGTATACCTTAAAATGACTTCCTTCAGACTCTTTGTCATCTCCCGCTCGCCTGTTTTGCGAAAATGTTCACCACAGATCATGGGAACTGTCCTGCAAAAGAT
>CADCRB010000304.1 GCA_902803745.1 uncultured Lachnospiraceae bacterium | reverse complement strand
TTTTATAATAATGTAAGAAGCCTGATAAAGACAGGCAAAACGTGCTGGCAGGACACATGGAATGACGAATCTCCCGATCTGCTGAGAGAATATGGTTTCAGGGGAGATATCCTTGATAATGCGGCCGGGATATTGGTATATAAAAACTCAGATCTTTATTTAAATGATACATATTGCCTGGGAGACCCCCTTATGTCCAGACTTCCTGCAAAGCGTGAGGAATCCTGGAGAGTAGGACATTTAAGGCGAGTTTGTCCTGAAGGTTATCGGGAAACCATATATGATGAAGAAAATGTCATAGAAGATGAAGATCTTCGTTTATTCTATGACAAAATACGGATCATTACACAGGGTGATATCTGGTCCGCTGAAAGAATGAAAACGATATTAGATATGACAACCGGAAAATATGATATTTTAGTTTCAAATTATGTAAAAAGGCATCCGGAAACTGTAGGAAAATGAGAAGAAAAAGTCTGGTAAAGATAACCATATTGGCATTGATCGCGGTGATGACGGCAGGTTCTTTTGGATGCGGTCAGGATAAAGACAATACAGAGAAAGAAGCAGCTTCAGAACAGATCTCCAGTCTTATGACAGATATAAATGAAGACTCCGTTCAAAAAGAAGAAAATACTGATGCCGTTATGGACATTAAGGAACCGTCTATAAAGGATAAAGCAGCGTCTATGAGCGTTACTTTCAGATTCGGGGATAAAACGGAGATTCTTGATGGAGCGACTATATCTAACTGGCTTGAAACCATGCCCAATGGGTCTGTTTCCGTAAATGAAGAAAAAGCGAAGGAATATGTGGCATCTTTGGCGTCAGCTTATGATACATTCGGAAGAAAACGCAGCTTTACTACACACGACGGGAGAAATATAACTGTAACAGGAGGAGATTATGGTTTTTGGATGGACAGAGTATCAACCCGACAGAAGCTGATCACGCAGATTCTTTCCGGAGAAAGTGCGGAACTTGAGCCAGTATACTATGGAATGGCTATAAGCTATGGTGATAACGATATAGGAAACACTTATGTGGAGATAAACATTGGAGAACAGCATTTGTGGGTATATAGGGATGGTGATCAGGTAAACGAAAGTGATTTCGTGTCGGGAGGACTATTTAAGGGAAATGGGACCCCAGAGGGTACTTATGCGATAACATATAAAGAAAGAGATGCTACACTTGTAGGAGAGGGATATCAGTCCTCTGTAAAATACTGGATGCCTTTCAATGGAAACATCGGGCTTCATGATGCTTCCTGGCGAAATGAATTCGGCGGTCATATATATTATATGAACGGATCTCATGGCTGCGTTAATCTTCCTTCAGAAAAAGCAGCAGAGATATACGAACAGGTTGAAAAAGGCGAACCGGTAATTGTTTACGGCAGCATTACCAAAGAAGAGGCTATGGAAAGTCTTACTATGGATGATAAAGTAAAAGCGGCCGAGAAAGGATATATACCACTAACCGTTGACGTAGCCACGTATATGTTTAAGCAACAGGGGTTTGATGATTCGACGGCTGCGGCACTGGCTGAGGCGCAGGTTAATGGAACCGTCCCCGTCCAGCAGGCAGAAAGTGTTCCGGCGGAAGGCGAAAACTCTGACCAGCAGGCAGGAGCAGAGCAGGTTAATAACGAACCGCAGCAGCCTGAAAGCGGAGGACAGGAAGAGCAGGAATAATTAACGGCCGTTATGATAAAGGAATTAATTACTTTGTCGGAATCAGATATTTACCCTTTTCATATGCCGGGACATAAAAGACGCGGCTTCGTACTTGATGATGCCTGTTGGCTGAATGAGGCATACAGGTATGATATCACTGAGATAGATGGTTTTGACGATCTGCAGTCTCCTTCCGGGATCATTGCTGATATTGAAGAAAGACTGGCTTCGCTGTATAACGTTAGGAAGGCTTTTTTATCAGTAAACGGGAGCACCTGCGGTAATCTCGCCGCTATTTCTGCACTGGTTCCCGCGGGAGGAGTATTATTGGCAGATGAGGGAGCGCATCGCAGCGTGCATAATGCTACAATACTCAGAGGGTGCAGATATACTCACCTAAAGAGAGAAGCGATTCCAGGCACGGGATTGACATCGTGTGTATCACCTGATGAAATAGAAAATAAGCTTATGAAAGCAAAAAAGGACGGATGTCTGCCGGATGCAGTACTTATTACTTCCCCTACGTATGAGGGATTTATTGCTTACATGGACCGTATAGCGGATATCGTTCATGAATTTGGACTTCCTTTCATTGCAGACAGTGCTCATGGTGCTCATTTTACGGAGGATATGTTTCATGCCGATGTTACTGTGGTGAGTCTGCATAAAACTCTGCCGGCAATGACTCAGGTATCTGCGGTGCTGGTAAACGGAGAGACTGTCAAACCGGATGAGATCAAGAGATATATCAATATGTTTCAGACTACAAGTCCTTCATATGTGTTGATGTCATCAGCAGAAAGATGCGTAAATATAGTTGAAAATAAGGGGGCAGATCTGAGAAACAGGCTTAATAGTAATTTGGACAGATTATATTCTCTGAACAGTGAACTCAAAAATCTTTATCTGACGGGAAATGAGCAAAAAGGGAAGTATGGGATATTTGATTTTGACAGAAGCAAAATCAATCTGATTGATCGCACAGGCACTTTATCCGGTTCTGGGCTGTATGATATTCTCAGAAAGGATTTTCATTTGCAGCCGGAAAAGGCCGGAAGCAGAACTTGTCTGATGATGGCAGGCATAATGGATACCGATGAGGGATTTGACCGGTTGATAAATGCCGTAAAGGAGATAGATGATCGTATAAAATGAAAAATATATTTTATATCACGGGAAAAAGTGCATCCGGAAAGGATAGTGTTTATTCTTCCCTGCTTAAAGAAGATCTGCAGTTGAGTCCTATCATCCTGCATACAACAAGACCGA
>CADCRB010000303.1 GCA_902803745.1 uncultured Lachnospiraceae bacterium | reverse complement strand
TTTAATGTGAATGAGGTCATAACCTCGATAATGTTTAACTGGATAGCCATGTATCTGGTAAATCTCCTGCTTGCGAATATGCCTGTAATGCTTGCATCTGCCTGGGGAGCCAGCAACTCCGACAGGACGGCAAATCTTGCTCAGGCAAATCCCGGCGCGATCATTCCGAAGGGAGGACTAGACCTTCTCTTTGGTAATTCCAGCTGGATAAATATAAGTGTATTTGTAGCGATAATCTTCGCTGTATTATGCTGGTTCATTCTAGAGAAGACAACATTCGGATATGAGCTTAAGGCCTGCGGCTATAACAAGGAATCTGCACGCTACGCCGGAATAAATGCGAACAGAAATATAGTATATTCAATGATAATTGCCGGTTCTCTTTCAGGGCTGGGCGGAGGCCTTTATTATCTTGCGGGTACCATACAGTACGTGCTTGTAAAGAATACTCTGGCTATGGGCTTCAATGGAATTCCCGTGGCACTGCTTGCAAACTCAAATCCGATCGGGACGATATTCTCGTCATTATTCATCAGCTATATACAGGTGGGAGGCTCAGCAATGCAGCCTAATTTCTCTTCGGAGTCGACAGACATCATAATCGCCGTGATCATTTATCTTGCGGCCTTTGCACTGCTGATTAAGGGTGTCATACAGAAGATACTGAAAAGCGGAGCCAAGGAGACAAATGCGGTCACAGAATACGGCAATGCCGATAGCAGGGAGCCGGCTGATAAGGCTGATACGGATGCTGTGAAGGAGGCGGAGAAATGAACATACTGGCAAATATAATCTCACTTACCATAGTCTTTGCTGTGCCGCTTATGCTGGTAGCTCTCGGCGGTATGTATTCCGAGCATTCTGGAGTCATTAATCTTGCGCTGGAAGGCATCATGGTTATAGGAGCGCTCTGTGCCTGCTTTACGCTGCAGGCTTTTGATCAGAACGGCTATGGCAAGGTTCATCCCCAGCTGGCGATGCTGATAGCGATAATAGTGGCGGCCGTGACCGGAATGGTCTTCTCGCTCCTGCTGGCTTTTGCAGCCATAAACCTTAAGGCTGACCAGACCATAGGCGGTACAGCGCTCAATACCTTCGCGCCGGCGTTTGCGGTCATGGTGACCTGGGCTGTGCAGGGACAGGGACTGACCACCATACAGATACCCAGCTGGATAAGGATCACGCAGGAGAACTTTGGACTGCAGCCCGGAAAGAGCTTCTGGGATATGCTGATATTCAAGTATTTTTATCTAACCACACCAATTGCTGTGATTATCTTCTTTGTGGCATGGATACTCATGTACAAGACAAGATTCGGACTGAGGCTTCGTGCCTGCGGTGAGCATCCTCAGGCTGCTGATTCCGTGGGTATTAATGTATACCGTATGAGATATGCAGGTGTGCTCATATCGGGATTTCTTGCCGGGATCGGCGGAATAGCATATACGATAGCTGTGGGATCAGGATTTAATTCAAGCGTCGGAGGCTATGGTTTCCTGGCTCTTGCCGTCATGATCTTCGGTAACTGGAAACCGGTACAGATACTGGGATCTGCGGTTTTCTTTGCGCTCTTCAAGGTGATCGCGGCTTATAATTCATCGATACCGTTTCTGCCGAAGTTTGAGGGGATGAAGGATCAGTCCTCGCTGTATCAGATGCTGCCGTATATCGTGACGATGATAGTGCTGATATTTACTTCGAAGCATTCTCAGGCGCCGAAGGCTGAGGGAATACCTTACGATAAGGGCTCACGTTGACCGGCTGGGATTTAACTGAAAGCAGGCCTGATCTTGGATGCAAGAGAGGGCATAATGTAATATCAGGAGGGAGATATGGATATCAAGGAAATACTGGGAAAGTGTGACCATACATTATTGAAGCAGGAGAGTACATGGGAGGATATCAAAGGAATTCTTGATGATGCGAAGAAGTATCATACAGCCTCAGTGTGCATACCGCCCTGCTATATCAAAAGGGCGAAGGAATACTCCGGAGATGAGGTGAAGCTCTGTACGGTAATAGGCTTTCCGAACGGGAGCCATACTACGGAGTGCAAGGTATTTGAAACAAAGGATGCCATTGCAAACGGTGCGGATGAGGTGGATATGGTCATCAATATCGGCGAGCTCAAAGCCGGAAATGATGATTATGTTTTAGATGAGATAGTAAAGCTCAGAGAGGCTTCAAAGGGAAAGATATTGAAGGTGATCGTGGAGACCTGCCTTTTGACAGAGGAGGAGAAGATCAGGGTATGTGATATAGTGACAAAGTCAGGTGCTGATTTTATCAAGACATCCACCGGCTTCTCTACCGGCGGCGCTACCTTTGAGGATGTAGAGCTTTTCGCCCGTCATGTGGGACCGGAGGTAAAGATAAAGGCATCCGGCGGTATATCCAGCATTGCGGACTCCGAGAAGTTCATTGAGCTGGGCGCATCCAGACTTGGCACCAGCAGGATCGTGAAGATAGTGAAGGAGCAGGAGTTACTCTGACAGTTTTGTCAATGGACAGGATACCGACGATCACAATTTTCACTCCGGCCTACAACAGGGCGGAAAATCTGAAAAGGGCTTATATCAGCCTTAAGAGACAGACAAGCAAGGACTTTGTCTGGTTAATTGTTGACGATGGCTCTACAGACGATACCGGAGAGGTTGTCCGGGGGTTTCAGGAGGAAGAGTTAGTTAACATAAAGTATATCCGCCGCGAGAACGGCGGCAAGATGAGGGCTCACAATACCGGAGTGCAAAACTGTGAGACTGAGCTCTTTCTGTGCCTTGATTCGGATGATCATCTGTCCGATACCGCAGTTAATGACATCCTGCTGGTATGGAAGGATGCGCTGGATAAGAACGCAGATACAAAGAACGCCCCGTACGATCCCTCTGATCTTGCCGGCATCATAGCCTATAAGGGCGAGAACGTGGTCAAGGTCATATATGGCAATACTTTTCCGAAAAAGATCGGGAGGATAGTATCCTTCAGGGAGCTGTACCAGAACGGCTTTAAGGGTGAGACTACTCTTGTGTTCAGAACGGAGCTCCTGAAAGCGAATCTTTTCCCTGAGATAGAGGGTGAGAAATATGTGCCCGAGGATGTGGTGTATGACAGGATAGACGAAGGGCATGTATTTTTTCTTCTTCCAAGGATAGTCACTATTTGCGAGCTGGTAAAAGACGGCTATACCGACAGGGTGGAGGACCTTCGGCGTGAGGCGCCTACGGGCTGGTTCATTTATTATTATCAGAGAGCGCTGTCCTGGCCGCGTTCGGTCAGGAAGATGAAATATGCGGCGCATTACCTGAGATTCAGGAGTGCGGTTGATAAAAAATATAAACAGGAATACAGATTACCTCTGATGACAGCATTGTCCGGCATTCCGGGCTGGGTAGTCCTCTTCCTGATAAGGAAACGATGAAAAAGACAGGTAATTCCGATGCGCTGCGACGTCTCTTCATGCTGGTCACGGCAGCCGTGCTGTGCGTCTTTGAGACGGCAGTTGTTATCTATATAATGAACAGGTATTACAATTTTGGCTTCCGTACGATGCTCTATTTCAGAGGACATGTGCTGATGTCCGGGATCTATCTTGTCATGCTTGTTTTTCTCGGCCGTGTCTTCGGCGGACTGCTGGTCGGTGTCCGCAAGAACGGAGAGGTGATATTTTCCCATTTTTTTACTACTCTTTTTGCTGACATTGCTTTCTATGTACTGCTTATGCTGCTTTCGCTGAAATTTCCCGATCCCAGGGCGCTGCTTGGGGGCTTTTGCATCCAGCTCGCCGCAGCCTTTGCTTTTATTTCACTGATGGGCAGATGGTACAGGAGGGCTTTCAGGCCATATGATGTGCTGATGATATACGGGAGTGAGGCTGTAAGGGATCTTATGCCCAAGCTTAAGACCAGACGGGATCAGTTTAATGTGGTGGATATGATCAGCGCAGATGATGCGCCTGTTGCCATAAGGGATGCGATAGACAGGAACAATACGGTCATGCTTGTGGATATTCCGGCGGAACCCAGAAATAAGATCTTTAAATACTGCTATGAAAACAGCAAGCGCATCTATGTGACGCCAAAGATATCCGACATAATCCTGAACGGTTCGGCTCCGGTTCACCTCTTTGATACCCCTCTGCTGCTTACTGAAGGTAATCCTCTGGAGTATGAGGAGAGAGTGATAAAGAGAGCATGGGATATAGTCTTTTCGCTCGTCCTTATGATCATAACTTCTCCCGTGCTTATTATCACGGCTCTTGCGATAAAGCTTTCAGACGGCGGACCGGTATTTTACAGACAGATCAGATGTACTAAAAATGCGGATGAATTCGAGATACTGAAATTCCGATCAATGGTGGTGGATGCGGAAAAGACCGGCAAGGCAGTGATGGCAACAGAAAATGATCCGCGTATCACAAGGGTAGGACGGGTGATAAGAAAGCTCCGTATAGATGAGCTTCCACAGCTCATCAATGTTCTGAAAGGAGATATGTCATTTGTAGGACCCAGACCCGAAAGGCCGGAGTTTATAAGGAAATACTCGGAGGAGATGCCTGAATTTTCGTACAGGATGAAGATAAGAGCCGGGATCACAGGATACGCGCAGCTCTATGGTAAGTACAATACGACACCATATGACAAATTAAAGCTGGATCTATATTATATCGAGCAGTTTTCCATCGGCCTTGATATTAAGCTTATGATACTTACGATAAAGATACTTTTTACCGAGGAAAGTACCGAGGGAACCTCGGAAAGGATAGAGGCCTGATGGGCGGATCGGACAGTAAAGATAAGATAAAGCCGGAGGGACTCATATCTGTCATAATCCCGGTATACAACAGCGTGGCCTTCATAAAGGACACACTGGACTCCATAGCGGATCAGACGGTGAAGATGGATATTGAGGTCATTGTGGTGGATGACGGCTCGGCAGACGGCACAAGGGAGACGGTAACAGAGTACTCAAAGCGGGCAGAGTTCTCAGTAAGGCTTTTGGACAATACAAATAAAAAGAGCGCTGCAGGCGCAAGGAATACCGGAATAGATGCTGCAGCGGGAGATTATATAGCATTTATCGATGCAGATGACAAGTGGCTTCCTGATAAGCTTGAAAAGCAGATAGCTCTTATGCAAAGAGAAAAGGCGGCATTCTCTTTTACTGCATATGAGTTTGCAGACGAGGAATGCCGCGGTATTGGAAAGATAGCCCACGTCCCTGAGAAAATCGGATACCGGGAAGCAGTTAAGAATACGATCATATTTACCAGCACAGTCATACTTGATATGAAAATCCTTTCAAAGGAGGATATTTATTTTCCATATATTGCTTCTGAGGACAGCGCCAACTGGTGGAAGATATTAAAGAGGATCGGGAACGCTTCCGGACTTGATGAACCGCTTACCCTTTACAGAAGGAGCGGGAAGACGCTTTCTTCAAATAAACTGGTAGGAATAAAGAGGATATGGGGATTATATATGAATGAAGGATTTTCGATCCCCTACAGCCTTTATTGCTTTATCTGCTTTGCTTTCAACGCCGTGAAAAGGAGAATCTGAGCGAATGCAGACTTTGCTTTCAGTCATGGAGCAGGGGGATCCCCTTGACTATATTGAAAAGCTGAATATACGTACTGATGCAGTGATAGTGAATCAGTGCGGCAGGGAAGGCACACATGAGGTTACTCTGGGTGACGGAATGGTCATTGTGGACGGTAAGCCCAGAGGGGGTACAGATGAAGGCAGGCTGGAGCAAAAGGTCACTGTAATTGAAAGAAATGAGAAAGGACTCTCCAGATCAAGAAACCTGGCGCTTCTTCGTGCGACAGATGATATCTGTATCTTCTGTGATAATGATATAAGGTATGAAGATGATGCGAGAGACATTGTAGAGGAGGCCTTCAGACGTTATCCCGAGGCCGGCATAATATGCTTTTTTATTGAGCGTCCCGAAAGACATACACCGGTAAGGGCTTCTGAAGGGGTGATGTCAAAGAAGGACATGATGAGGATATTCTCACCTGAGATGGCAGTGAGACGCTCGGTGCTGGGTGAGCTGCGCTTTGATGAGGACTTTGGCGCAGGGGCAAAGTATCAGATGGGGGAAGAGAACATATTTCTTTTTGAGGCAGCAAGAAGGGGGATACAGAGGATCTATATCCCGGTAAAGATAGCACAGACACTTCCCAATGAGTCAAGCTGGTTTACTGCTTTTGACAGGGACTTCTATATTGCGCGCGGAGCGGGGTACGAGGCAATGGATCCGGGACTCTGGCACATCCTGACCTGGCAGAACCTGATCAGAAAAAGGAACGAATACAAGGCGACTATCGGCACTTTTGAGGCATACCGGGCGATGAGAGAAGGCAGAACGGAATATCGTAAAAATAAAAACTGCCAGGATTGATGAAGCTTCGTATAAATATTTAGAGAAAACTATGACCGGAATAAAGGAAAGGAGACAGATATGCTTAATAAAGGCATAAAAAAGCTCAGTGATGATATTCTTGAAGATGTCACCGGAGGAACTGGGACCCCCAGACATACGGATGAATACCTTGGAAAAGCAGGAGTCGTGGTCGATGATAAAAACGGTAAAAAGACCTACAGCGTGGAGATATCGAAAGGGGTATTTCAGCCTATCAGCGAAAATGTAGCCATGGGTATCGGAGACGTCTATAAACTCTCGGGCGGAAAACAACTGACTAAGGCCGAGCTTGATGATCTCATAGAACAGAGCTGATGAGAAATGCCTGAGGAAAGAAGGTCGGGCTGCAGGCTTTGTCCCAGAAACTGCGGTGTGGACAGGAGCCGAAACTTTGGTGCCTGCAAAGCAGGGGATGCTCCTGCTGTGGCGAGAGCAGCACTGCATTTTTGGGAGGAGCCCTGCATATCCGGTAAGAGAGGGTCGGGAGCAGTGTTTTTTACCGGCTGTGCTTTGCATTGTGTTTACTGCCAAAACAGGATCATCTCTGACGGCGTAAAAGGACGGGAGATCTCGACGGAGCGTCTTGCAGAAATCTTTTTTGAACTGGAGGCAGAGGGCGCAGAGAATATAAACCTTGTGACCGGAGATCATTTTATCCCGCATATCGCGGAAGCATTGGCTGATGCAAGAAAGAAGGGCTTTTTGAAGCCCTTCATTTTTAATTGTTCGGGCTATGAGACAGTGGAAAGTCTCAGAAGGCTTGAAGGTCTGATAGATGTTTTTCTCCCGGATTTCAAATACTATGATCCGCTGCTTTCGAAAAAATATTCCGCTGCATACGATTATCCTGAGGTTGCAAAGAAGGCCCTAGACGAGATGGTACGACAGAAGCCTCTATGTGTTTTTGATCAGGAGGGAATGATCAAAAGCGGTGTGATAGTCAGAAATCTTCTTCTTCCCGGAAACGTTAGCAATTCCAAAAAGGTCCTGAAATATCTTCATGATAAATACGGTGATGATATCTATATCAGCATCCTGAGTCAGTATACGCCGCAGGAGGACGCAGCTGGTCTTTATCCGGAGCTTTCAAGAAGGGTTAAGAAAAGTGAATATGACAGGCTTATTGACTATGCAATAAAGCTTGGGATAGAGAATGCTTTTATTCAGGATATGTCCTCTGCAAATGAAAGCTTTATACCTGATTTCGACGGTAAGGGAGTGCTGCGGAAATAAATACAGGTCGCGGAGATCAGCCAAGAGTGATAAAATATACTGGTATCAGCATATGCGAAATGTGCCGGCAGCACATTTTGAGCACCATTTAGATGCGCCATGCACATCTGGCGCCGGATCAGGGGATAGAGGAGGAGATAACTAAAATGATCAATCTCACACTTGACGGAGCGGAAGAAAACACTGTGAAGGAAGAGACCGCTGTCACTACTGTGGAAAAGGATCTGAACACACAGATCGCAGAGATAGCAAAACAGGCAGAGACACTGACTCCGGAAGAGCAGAAACAGGTGGATGAATTTGCCGAAAAGATAGATCTGCATGATGCGGCTGTGGTATCAAGATACGGCGAGTCTGCAAGAACCAAGGCAACAGGCTTTGCAGATGAGGCATTGAAAACCGTTACCGGCAGAGATACGGGAGAGATAGGCAAGCTCCTTTCCCAGCTTACCGTACAGGTTAAAAAGTGCGATCCGGGTGAACCCGGAGGCTTCAAGCTTATGAAGACAGCAAAGCGCAAGATAGAGGAGATAAAGGTTCAGTATGGCAAGGTCAGTAATGCCGTGGACTCCATAGCAAAGGAGCTTGAAGGCCAGAGGATGAAGCTCCTTGTAGATATAGAAGGTCTTGATAAGATGTATGACGAGAACCTTGAGTATTACAAGGAACTCACTATGTATATCCTGGCCGGAAAAAGAAAGCTTGAAGAAGCAAAGAGCGGTGAGCTCGAGGAGCTTCGAAAGAAAGCTGAGGAAACCGGAACCCAGGAGGATGCATGGGCTTATCAGGATTTTAAGGAGCGTATAGCCCAGTTTGAAAAGCAGATATATGACATGGAGCTGACCCGTACCACCTGTATGCAGATGGCGCCTCAGATCCGGATGGTACAGAAGAACGATCAGGACATGGCCAGAAGTCTCTATACGTCATCGACAGATACCATATCTCTCTGGAAGAGACGCATAGCGCTTGCTCTTGCAATAGAAAACAGCAGGCAGGCTACAGAGATGCAAAAGGCTGTTTCTGATATCACAAACCAGATGCTCAGGGAGCAGTCTGCAGCGTTGAAGATGAATGCGGTAGAAGCTGCAAAGGAATCGGAGAGAGGCATTGTCGATATAGAGACTCTCAAGCAGGCAAATGCTGATATCATTTCCATGATAAGTGATGTAACCCGAATACAGGAAGAAGGCCGGGAGAAGAGAAAGCTTGCCGAGGCTGAGCTTCAGAATATAGAAGATGAGCTGAGAAACGCTCTTGTAGGTGCAGGCAAGGGAGTCTGATGGGCAGTATCAAGGGAAAAGCTATTCGGACAGTAGTATTGGCAGGTCTTACCTTCGCGGTCACGGGTGGACTCATTGCTATGGGTCAGCCCCTTATAGTGGCGCTTGGAGTAAGGATGGCATCCTTTGTCACCGGTGCGGCAGGAGTAGCAGGCGGTATATTCACCCTCTGGTCTGCAGGTGACCTTGCAGTGGGAGCAAAAAAGCAGCTTGCCATTGCGGCCGAGGAGCGAAAGACGCAGAAACTCGACGTGAAAAGCGATGAGCTCCCCGTGGAGGATATGACGAGTCCCGAGGCAACAAGGGCTAGACTCTTAAGGATCAGAGAAGGCTCACCCGGACTTATGAATCTGATGGACAGATGCACGGCGCAGCTTGACCGGATGGACGAGCTTCAAAGGCGTCAGGGCGAGCTGCTCTCGCTTAATAAGGCTGCTTATCTTAAGGATACGGTGGGCACTCTTGATACCGTGGAGCGCGAGATATGCCTTAATTTAAGGGGTGTTGTGAATCAGTGCATAGTTGCGGGTGACGGCGCTGATGAGAGCAGACTCGATGTGGAGAAGGTCGATTCGATACTTGCGCAGAATCAAAAGCTCCTTGATCAGTCAAGAGAGCTTCTTGTGGTATCGGCTGACTGGATAGACAAGTACAATTCCCAGGAAGGCGGAGCCGACAGATCGCTCCTCGACAACTGGATCAAGGTTATACAGAATACTATCAACGGCGGAGGTTTTGCATGATGAAGTGCGGAAAGATAACGGCATTGTTCTTGACGGCGGCTTTAGTCCTTACAGGATGCGGAGATACGCTGGGCGGCGAAAATGAGGTATATTCAAGAGATGAAAGTCTTAAGGAGCTTGATGCCTACTGGAGTGAGATAAAGCCAGTGAATATTCAGGCGCCGCTTGATATATACGAAGACTCTGAGGAGTCCGTGACACTGGCGGATATAGATACCTTCCCCATCGTGGTGGAAGGCAGGGGACAGATCAATATAGAGGTCGCGGCTGCTACTGAGATGAGCTCCAAAGCTCCGGATGACTGGATGGTGGTTGCTGCGGAAAAGTTTAATTCCAAAAACATAAAGGTAGATAATAAGACTGTATCAGTCTCTGTCCGGAAGATAACCTCCGGCGAAGTAGTGACCTATATGGAGGACGGTGGATACAGGCCGGATGTATATGCTCCTTCAAATTCGGCGTGGGGAGACATGCTTTCCGCAAAGGGCTTTAATGTCATAAAGCTGGCAGACAGGGTCGCGGGAAATACTGCCGGGGTCCTTATGGAAAAAAAGACATATGACGATTTTAAGTCAAAGTACGGTGAAGTCACGGTTGACAAGGTGCTTACAGCATCCCTTGCAGGCGACCTGACCTTTGCCTACACCAATCCGTATACATCCTCCACAGGACTCAATATCCTTGCCGCTATGCTCAAAGCCTTCGATCCCTCAGATCCGCTTTCGGAGGAAGCGGCCGGCAAGCTTCTTGACTATCAGAAGCAGTCACCTCCCGTGGCATATACTACCTCGGTGCTGAGAGAACAGGCGGCAAAGGGGATAATCAAGGCCATGGTAATGGAGGAACAGGCATATAAAAACACCCCTGAGCTTAAAAACTATGTATATACTCCCGCGGGCATAAGACATGATCATCCGGTCTATACCTTAGATTACGTAGATGATGACAGTCAGGAGGCGGCAAGACAGTTTACTGAATTCCTTCAGTCGGAAGAGATGCAGAAGAAGGCATCGGAGAAGGGATTCAATCTTCATGATGATTATAAGTCACAGGATCCCGGACTTGATGGCGCAGGATGGACAGCGGCCCAGAAGATATGGAAAGCATCAAAGGACGGAGGAAGA
>CADCRB010000302.1 GCA_902803745.1 uncultured Lachnospiraceae bacterium | reverse complement strand
CCCAGCTCTTGGGAACTTCGCAGCCTGCTTCTTTGAGCATGTCTTCGTTATAGAAAAGAACAAGGTCGTTGCTTCCGAACGGAACACCGTAGAGTCTGCCGTCAAGTGTGCATGAATTAACAGGTCCGGGATAGTATGTGCTTACATCGAATCTGTCCGTGATATCGGCAAAGATTCCCATTGCTGCGTATGAAGCATGATCGGGATTGTCAAGGATCACGATGTCGGGAAGTTCTCCGGCCGATGCTCCGACAGAGAGCTGTTTCTTGAAATCGGCAAAGGGAACATATTTTGCCTGAACGGTGATCTTATCCTGCTGACCGTTGAATTCCTGGATGATATGGTCGAGTGCTTCCTGGTGTCCGGGTGTCTCCCAGTAATACCAGCTCGTAACATCCCCCGATGCATCATCTGAAGCAGGAGCAGCTTCCGTATCAGCACTTTCCGTTGCCTGGGGTGCTTCAGCTGTCTCTTCCGTAGCTTCGCTCTGTGCTGCCGGTGCAGGTGCTGCTGCGGTTGCGCCGCATCCTGCCAGCACGGATGCGAGCATCATTGCACTGACAAGTGTTGCCAAAACTTTCTTTTTCATAAATACCTCCTTAAGTAAGAGCGGTTTTCTTTACGTGTACATTATCTGTCCGTTGTGGCAAACAGAAAACTCAAGAAAACTTAAAAAGGGGGAATAATCTAATCTGATTTGATCCTGTACGGGATATTGATGATTATCCTCGTTCCTCTCGGCTCGCCTTTTTCCACGCGCAGTCTTCCTTCTTTTTTGTAATACATCTCAAGTCTCGTAGCGGCATTTCTCATCCCTATCCCCGATCCTGATTCTTCATAAATGCCGCGGTTGATCTTATCGATAAGTTCATCATCCATACCCGGACCGTTATCCTCTATGAGTATCTCTATGGTATCTTTATTCTTTTCTATATGAAACTTAAGCGCCGCATCATTTTCACCTTTATTATCAAGTCCGTGGACGATCGCATTTTCCACGAACGGCTGAAGCAAAAGCTTATGGATCATCGCCTCCTGAACATCCGGTGCAACAAATATGGAACATGAAAAACGGTTTTTCATTCTGAACTGCTGAAGGTAGATATACTTTTTCATCCACTCAGCTTCTTCCCTGACATGAACCTCGGCGTTACTGTTTACTATGGCATATCGCAGTATTGTCGCAAGCGAGCTGATGGCATTGCTGATATCATATTCGTCCCTGTCGATCGCCATCCAGTTTATCGTATCAAGAGTGTTGTACAGAAAATGCGGATTGATCTGCGCCTCAAGCGCCACGATCTGTGCCTCCTGCTGTCTTACTATAGCATCATTGAGTTTTTCCAAAGTGTCGTTAAATCCGTCAGCGATCCTTTCTATCTCAAGCGGCATATCCTCATCCTTGGCTATACGGACCGACAGATCTCCTCCCCGGGTCTGGGACATGCCGTCAACTATCTGGCCGACCGAAGTGATAAGATTTTTTGACATGCGTGAGGACAGAAATACCGCAACTACTATTACACCGGTACCAAGCAGAAGTATCAGCCAGAGCTGCCTCTGCTGGGAAGTCACGAGTCCGCTCATATCGGTAACGTTTACGATATCCCAGCCAAGCTTTTCATCATGGATCACATACGTACCAAACGACGAAGGAGAAGCTCCGGCATACCCCGTATAGTATGAAGCATAATCATCACGTCTGGTCTCAATACCCGCTGTCATATCGGTGATGACTTCCCCTATCCGGGCCGTATCCGTTCCGAACGATATTATCCTTCCGTCCCCATCAACAAGAAAGTTGAACACTTCTTCGCCGGAAACGGAACTTGTGCATACGCTTTGCAGAAGTTCCTCGTCAATACTGAGGATCGCTATGCCACACTCTCTGTCCAGATTCCTGTAATCGATGATCCTGTGTGCGATATGCAGAAGATAGTAATCCTTCTGTGCAAAGTTCGTTCCGAACTCCGTCGGATATATATGCGTATCGTAATCCTTTATAACATCATCGTATAATCCTTCTATCCCCAGGCTGAACCCGTCCATCCACGAACTTTTGTATGTCGCGGGAGCTATCTGTTCATACGTTACGATGCTGCCCTTTGGAGTGATGACCGAGATGGATCTGATATAGTCCTTGGAATACAGCAGACCGCTTAATGCTCTTCTCATCTGGTTGACGGTCACGGCCTCGTCAACACCGTTATCAAGATCTCCTATCCACCTGACCATGTCATCGTCCGTATATATCTGATACAGAAGATCCTCATAAGACTCAAGGGATATGTTCAGATTATTGTCAAGCTGTCCGAGACTGCTTCCGGACATGATCCTCATGTTCTCCTTAAGAGTGCTTGAAATATTGATAAGAGAGAACAGTTCGATGAGCAGGATGGGAATGATGGATGTCAGGATGAAAGTACGGATCAGCCTGTTTTTTATACTGGTTTTTTTCATTTGGCATCTTCCTTAATATAGTGAGAAAAATGATCAGGAGATATCATCTGCATCTCCTGATCATAATAATAGTACCGTATATAAGCGCTTTCAATAAAAATCCTATCCTTTGACGGCTCCGTTTGTCATACCACTTATGATGTATTTCTGCATGAATATGAATATGAGCGTTACAGGTATGATGGCAACTATTGCAAACGCCGTAAGGTAACTCCATTTTGTGCCGTACTGGCCCATGAAATTAAATATTCCGGCAGTTATCGGCCTCTTTTCCTGATCGAGGATGAACGTCATGCCGTATGCCAGGTCACCCCACGCATACAGGAATGAGAAGATCGCACACACTACAACTCCGGGTTTTGCCACGGGTATCAGTATCCGAAGAAATGCCGACATCCTTGTGCAGCCGTCAATATATGCCGCCTCTTCAAGGGCTTTGGGAATGGATGCAAAATAATTCTTAAGGATCAATACGGAAAAAGGTATGCCTATCGTTGCATCGGCCAGTATGGCAGCCCCCCAGGTGTTATACATCTTCATGTTACGAAACATTATAAACATCGGAGTCAGAAGAACCGATACCGGAAGCATCTGTGTGACCAGAAAACCAAGCAGCATTGCCTTTCGTCCCACGAATCTGTAACGGGCTATCGCATAGGAAGCGGGTACGGCAAGAACTACAGCGATCAGCATCGCTCCCGAAGAGATCATGAAGCTGTTGAAAAACGACTTGAACATGTTAAAATCGCCCGTCTCTATCTGTGCGGCATATGATCTGGTGTTCAGAACATGAGGATACCACGTGGGCGGTATCTGGAATATCTCCTTCTCCGTCTTTAATGAAGTGATAAGCGTCCAGAACAGAGGGAACAACAGTATCACAAGCACAAGGATCGATATGGCACAAAGCACTATATTCATTTTTCCGGTTATTCTTTTCTCGTCCATCAGTCTTCCTCCCCCTGCATTGTGATCTTCAGATATAACATGCCGACAAGCAGCAATATAAGAAACAAAACATTTGCAACGGAAGATCCCTTGCTGTACTGGAACATGTCAAACGACAGCTTGTATGAATACGTCGAAAGCAGGTGCGTGGAATTGACCGGGCCTCCTTCAGTCATGACATAGACAAGGTCATACACCTTGAAAGTGTATATGAATCCGAGGACCAATACCGACTCTATCGTCGGGCGCAGGAGCGGCAGCGTGATCCTTGTCAGTCTCTGCCATGCGTTTGCGCCGTCAACGGCCGCGCTCTCATACAGTTCCTGCGGTATGGTCGTAAGACCGGTCGATATGAGTATGGTATTGAACGGAATACCTATCCATATATTTGCAACAACCACTGCGATCATCGCCGTATCGGGAGTTGTCAGCCACTCGATGTTCTCCTTTATGATACCGGCCGTCCTGAGTATAAAGTTGATGACACCGACATCGGTTGAAAACATGAACTTGAACATCAGAGCCGTAACCGTCATGGGCATCATCCACGGGATCATCGTAATGCCCCTTACGGTCTTGGAGAAAGTGAAGTTTTTTGAAAACAGAAGTGCCAGCACAAAACCTATCAGGAACTGGAACACAAGGCATGCGACGGTAAATGTCAGCGTATTTCCCATTGCCTTTATAAACACGCCGTCCTTGAAGATCGCGATATAGTTATCAAGACCGATGAACTGTTTCTGTCCGTTCACCAGATTCCTGACCGTTACATTTTGCGTGCTGAGGACTATATTGCTGATGATGGGATATCCCACGAAGAACATCATATAGGCAAATGCCGGCAGAATGTACAGCAGTCCTATATTGTCATATCTGAAAAAACTCTTGATACGTTTCATGATTCCCCCTGTTTATGTGACAGTTTTCGTTTCATACACATTCTATGAGATAGCGGCCAATAAAAAAATATGACAAATCTAAAAAAGGGGGAATAATCTAATGCCTATTTGAATGCTTTTCTGTAATCCGCAGGCAGCTGGCCGGTCGTGTCCCTGAACACCTTGCTGAAATACTTGGGATCGGAGTATCCCACCCTGTCGGCTATCTCGTATAGCTTCAGAGATGTCCCGATAAGAAGCTCCTTGGCCTTCTGGATCCTGAAGTTCTTGATATACGTACTGAATGTAACACCGGTTTCCTTGTGAAAAAGAGTCCCCAGATACTCCGGCGTGATATCCAGTCTCGATGCGATCTCATCAAGCGTAATACCGGTATGATAGAACTCGCTGATCATGCTTTTGGCCCGGCGTACCGTCAGATTGTCAGAGCCTGTCCCCTCTTCCTTCTGTTCAAGCGTATCGGCGATCATATCGCAGACATCCGCAAGCTCCCTGCGGATCCTTGCATTCATGATACGCTCCAGCAGTTTTTGCTGGCTGATCCCGGCTGCACCCCGGTTTCCGATACCCTTTGCGGTCTCGATCACAGCCCATATGAAGCGGACATAACTTTCCTTTATCTCATGAGGGTCATAGACCTTACCATCCCTGAAATAGTCCAGGAAACGGCCAAGCAGTTCTCTTTCCCTGTCGTGATCCGAAGCACAGATCGCGGATTTCATTTTTGCCTCAAGTTCCTGGGGATATACACACATTGAAGTCTGAACCTGGGTGATCTTCGGATATGATATGAGAACGCTGTCCTCAAACGAAAGATTCCAGTCCATATACGGCAGCAGCCGGTCAAGGCCGCTTTTGATCTGCGTCAGTGAATCAACTACCGTAAAACCTATGGCGGCGTTATCTGTAAAGGAATTAAGCAGCTGGTACTGGACCCATCTCTCAAAATCGGATGTATCCCGGCAATTATAGACGATCGATATGACCGATCTGAGATATTCGATATCAAGAGTACAATAACCTATACCCTCGTACAATGACAGCGAATGCGACAGCGAGGATTTGCCGGTGGCGGCATCGGAACCATACTGATCTCCCATATATGCGACTATGAGAACAAACTGCTGCTCAGCCGGCACATTATGGTTATTGAACATGTAGCTCTTGGTATCTTCGTCAACCTGAAGCCTTCCCCCGATTATCTCACGCATGATCTGATCCAGAGTTCCGACCTTATCTGGTTTTCTACGGTTATCCTCCATGATCCTGAGCTTGATGTGCTCAAGAGCATTGGTGAATTCGCTCAGGTTTACGGGCTTGAGCAGGTACTCGGTCACACCCAGTTTCATTGCACCCCTGGCATATTCAAACTCGGAGTATGCACTTATGACTATCGCCTTTGACATGATGCCTTCATCATAAACGGCTTCGAGCATTTTAAGTCCGTCCATTTTGGGCATCTGTACATCCGTGATGATAAGATCGGGACGCAGCTGTCTGCACATATTCAGTCCTTCAAGACCGTCGGCTGCGACCCCGACGATCTCATACTCACTGTCTATCTTATGAAGGAGCTTTTCTATACCTTCGCTTATCCTTATCTCATCTTCCACTATCAGTACTCGCATATGATCTTCTCCCGCAAACAAATCTGTCCCTTACGGACATTTTATAACCTGCTTCTCATTTCCGAAAGTCTGTCGAGTGCCGCAACAAGTGTTTCATCCTTCTTCGCAAAGTGAAGCCTGACAAGATGATTTATATCCTCTCTGAAAAAGCTTGATCCGGGAACCGCCCCGACTCCGACCTTTTCCGCCATTTTCTCGCAAAAATCAAGATCGCTCTCATATCCGAATTCGGAAATATCCAGCATCACATAGTAAGCGCCCTGCGGATCGGTATGGGCTATCCCCAGGTCATCAAGGCCTTTCACGAACAGATCCCTTTTCCGGGTATATGTTTCCTTTAACCGGTCGTAATAATCCTGTCCGAACTTCAGAGCAGGTATGACCGCTTCCTGCAGCGGTGCCGCCGCTCCGACGGTAAGAAAATCGTGGACTTTCTTGATCCTGTCAGTTACAGCTTCAGGGGCGATCGTATAGCCCAGTCTCCAACCCGTTATGGAATATGTCTTAGACAGTGATGAACAGCATATGGTCCTCTGCCTCATTCCGGGAAGCGTGGAAATATATACATGCTCATACGGTGCATATACTATATGCTCATACACTTCATCCGTTATAACATACGCATCGTATTTT
>CADCRB010000301.1 GCA_902803745.1 uncultured Lachnospiraceae bacterium | reverse complement strand
TGTCGGATCAGCAAGGAAGGACTCATCTCCGTCATAAGGTGTGTAATTGTCCTGGATGAAATCCCTGACGTTTACATCATCTGTCCAGTGAGTACCTTTGAAGCCTCTCCATTCCTTCTCAAATGCCATAATACCCTCCTTCTTTGTGGTGAGAAATAATAAATTGATGTAGTAAAAAGATATTTCTTCCTATACTATGATGCATAGGCTAACGTCTTGTATACAATAAGGTAACACTAGCATAATGCCTTGTCAATTTCAAAACACTTTGTCCTGAAAAAAAAACATTATTGCGGAAATAATTTAACTTTGCTCACCATTTAGAGATATATCCTTCGATTTGAATTACAGGTATGTCATGGGTATAATTGCATTACTCCGTCGATCATCGCCGATTGGACATCGCCCGGTAACGACGGGCGGCAGCAGGGCGAAATCCGCCTTAATACAGACTTACAGGGATCCCTTCTATGATCATCGAAATAAAAGATCTTAAGGCAAAAGAGCTGGATATATATGCCCGTCTTAATGAGGCACAGCTCCTGAGATATTTTGAGCCGGATCCGGGCATATTTATCGCAGAAAGTCCCGGAGTGATAATCCAGGCGTTAGAGGCAGGATATGAGCCTCTGTCTCTCCTTGCAGAATCAGAACGTCTGGACAAAGAAGCCACACCGATAATCGAGCGTATCAGCAGTCTGTACGGGATTGAAAAAGCATCCGGACTTCCTGTTTATACTTCAGACCGGGAAGTATTGAAGGATCTTACCGGATATGCTCTGGTCAGGGGACTCTGGGGCGCCTTCAGAAGAAAACCTTTACAGCATATCAGCAGTTTCTGCCGGGATAAAAAAAGGATCGTCATCCTCTATGATGTAGTAAATCCCACAAACGTTGGCGCCATAGTAAGATCCGCGGCGGCATTGGGCATGGACGGGATCATCACTACAAGCGATACGGTGAATCCCCTGTACAGACGCTCGGCAAGAGTCAGCATGGGAACAGTATTTAGGATCCCCTGGACTGTTGCAGGCAAAGAAGAAAGCAGGGGCCATCATCTGATCGATCTGCTCCATAACGCAGGATATACGACAGCCGCAATGGCTCTTTCAGAAAATGCAGTAAGTATAAAGAGTGACAGACTTAAGTCAGCAGATGCACTTGCGATAATACTCGGTACAGAAGGCTACGGTCTTCCGAAGGACGTCATAGATTCCTGTGACATGGCTGTAAAAATACCAATGTATCACGGAGTGGACTCACTGAATGTAGCAGCCGCAAGCGCCGTGTGTTTTTGGGAGATATCTCTGTAATTTCCATCCTTATCAATTACGAGCTCCAGATCCGCCCTCTTAGAATACCTCCTGCAGAGCCTGGCATTGTACATATCACTGAATTCCACAAACCTTCCGGCTTCCTCTGCCGGGTGTCCGCTCGCCACTCTTCTGTCTGTCAGTCTCCTCTTAAGAGTCTCTTCTTCAGCCGATACCGATATAGTATAGTCAGAAAGCTCCGAAAGATCTTTCCATCCGTCCAGATCGAGAAGCAGATAGTTTCCCTCAAGTATAACTATCTCGCCATTTACCTTAAGAGCATTCTCCACAGGATCATGCAAAAGTCTGTCATACACAGGCCAGCCGCAGTTATCGCCGGCTGCAACAGTCTCTATCCCGGCCTTAAGCCTTTCTATGTCGAATGTCTCCGGCGCCCCTTTAACCTCAACCATAGGGATCTCCCTTCCATCCCTTATTGTGGTATGTGAGATAAGATATTCCTGGCGCCTGTGGAATCCATCCATCCCTATTGCCTGGATTTTGTCTACATTCGGGATATCTCCTGAAAGCTTTTCAAGAAAGCTTAGAAGTGTGCTTTTCCCTGCCCCGGGCGGGGCAGCCAGCATAGCAAGGACTCTCTTTCCCTTTTGCCTGTGAAGCTCAGTAAGGGTTTCAAGCAGTGGGATAAAGATTCCCCGGACATTGTCCTCAGAATAAACGGCTCTTACATCAATGCCGTTGATCGTCACGTTGTGGATAATATGGTCTTTCATTCCGTTGCCTATTCATATCCGGCATATGATCCCATCTGGCAGCTATGATACCGGATGGCTTCTATCTGATAAGATAGGTGCGGGCATTGTCAATTCCCGGAACTATGAATTCCCGCATTTTTATGATCGGACTTCCCTTTCCGTCCACATAGTCCTTTGTGATTATCACCTCACCTATATTGTCATCTTTGGGCACCTCATACATGATGTCCAGCATGTACTCCTCGATCACGGCACGGAGACCCCTCGCTCCGGTCTCTTTCTCCAGCGCTTTTTTTGCTATCTCCAGCAGTGCATCATCTTCAAAGGTAAGCTTCACCTCATCCATAGCCAGGAGAGCTTTATATTGACGGATGATAGCGTTTTTAGGCTCTTTAAGTATCTTGACCAGAGCCTCTTCCGTCAGGCCTTCCAAAGTGCAGATAATAGGCATACGTCCTACAAATTCAGGTATCATTCCGAATTTCTTTATATCCTCTACCGTAACCTTGGAAAGTATGCTCTTTTCCTTATCCCATTTATCCTTGAGCTCCGCATCAAAACCTATCGAAGTCTCTTTCCTGAGTCTCTGCTTGATCACATCATCCAGATCAGGGAATGCACCCCCGCAGATAAACAGGATATTCTTCGTATTGACCTTTGCCATGGGCACCATAGCATTCTTGCTCCCGGCACCGACGGGAACCTCGACTTCTGAGCCCTCCAGAAGTTTCAGCATTCCCTGCTGTACGCTCTCACCTGAGACATCCCTTGTGGTCGCATTCTTCTTTCTTGCAAGCTTGTCTATTTCATCGATGAATATGATACCGCACTCAGCTTTGTCCACATCATTGTCGGCAGACGCAAGAAGCTTGGACACCACTGACTCTATATCGTCTCCTATATAGCCGGCCTCGGTAAGAGAAGTCGCGTCCGCTATTGCAAGAGGAACATCCAAAAGCCTCGCCAAAGTCTGTACAAGATAGGTCTTTCCGCAGCCGGTTGGACCGATCATAAGTATGTTTGATTTTCCTATCTCGGAATCATTGGTCTCCGTAAGATCCGCATGCACTCTTTTGTAGTGATTGTAGACCGCGACAGAGATCACCTTCTTTGCTTCGTCCTGTCCAATAACATACTCATCAAGCATCTCCTTCAGCTTATGCGGTCTCGGAATATTTGACAGATCAAACTGCTTTTTCAATGCCTCGGGATCTGATTTCACCTGTTTCTGTCTCGGTCCGAATCCCATATCTCCCCAGTTCAAAAACTGTATGCTTGGGATCCCGAAAGGATTTGAATGTGAAGATCCTTCCTGTCCGCTTCCTTCCTGTCCGGGATCTTTTTTATCCTCTTTCGGGTCTTCTCCGGTCCGCTCATCTATCTTTGATCCGTCAGGCATCATCATCTGATCATCCTGCTCCTTTGATGCAGGCGGCTGAGGTCTTTTAGCCTCTTCCTTGGTGACGGTAAACTGTACTCCGGGCATCACCCCGCCCATGATATCGCCCATGCCCATATTGGTCATCTGATCCAGAGAACGTCTCATACAGTCGGAGCACATATTGATCCCGCCGGGAAGATGAAACATATCTCCGGCAATGCTGCTGCCTCTTCTGCACATTGAGCAGAACTCTTCGGGTCTTCCGTTATTATTGTTGTTGCTGTTTTCACTCATGATTTTTTCCTTTTCCTGTTTGATCCAGTCTTAACTTATATTGTCAGCCTTCCGGCAGGGAACGGTATCTAAGAAGCAGCGCCTCCGTATCCCTTTTTATCGTAGCTATATCATTTTCAAGTCCAGCCTTTTCAAGCTTTGCCGCCTGCTCGGAAAGAGCCATGGCACCTATGGTCTTTGCAGAAGACTTCAGACCATGGACCTTTATCACATAATTCTTCCAATCTTCCTTTCGGTAGTAATCCTCTATCTCATCAGCATTCTCACTGATCACTTCAAAAAATGTATCCAGTACGATCAGGTAAGCTTCCTCTGTGCTGCAGTTCTTCAAACCTTCAGTCGTATCTATCTCCTTATTCTCCAATACCCAGTCAGGAAGCAGACTGCTCACTGCAGAGGCTTTCGCGCCATCCACGCTCTCTACCGTACGTACCTTCTCGGGAGGAAGATAACAAAAAAAGCAAATCTTCAAGTCTTTTCGAATTAACAGGTTTGGAAAGGTAATCCGAAAAGCCCGCCTTAAGATATTCTTCACGGGCTCCCGACAGGGCATTCGCTGTAAGAGCTATCACCGGAGCAGCCTGCGACATGTTGTCTGTAAGTTCCTTCATTCTCCGTAATGTCTCCGGGCCATCCATTTCGGGCATCAGATGATCAAGGAAGATTACGTCATAGGTATTCCCCCGTACAAGCTCCAGGGCCTCCTTACCCGATTCCGCCGTTTCGATACATATTTTAGTCTTTTTCAGCAGGTTTCTTATCACATCCAGATTCACTCTGGTATCATCCACTACCAGAACACGTGCATCCTCTGCCGTAAAACGCGAACGGTACTGTTTCTTCCCGACTTTGCTGTATCGTCCGTTCAGAGGACCGACAGGCTCTTCATTAACTATTCCCTGCACAATCTCAAATCCAAAGACTGACCCCTCTCTGTAGACGCTCTCTACAAAAAGCATGCTTCCCATTAGCTCCAAAAGCTCTCTGGTGATATTCAGACCCAGACCGGTTCCCTCTATCTTACGGTTTCTCTTTTCCTCAG
>CADCRB010000300.1 GCA_902803745.1 uncultured Lachnospiraceae bacterium | reverse complement strand
TGGTCCTTAATCTTGTAGCCTGATCCATCATCAACCTCCAAGGATTGCTCTTACGATGCTTTGGGGATTGAATGCCTCGATATCATCGGGAACATCCTGTCCGTCAGTTACATAAGAGATTTCCGCGCCCGTATAGATTCTGATATTATAAATATTCCCAAGGGTAGATGTCTCATCAAGCTTAGTAAATACAAGTTTGAAATCGTCCATCTCCTTGTAGATATCGCAGATGGTACGAAGATCCCTGTATTTTGTGGTCACAGAAAGAACAAGGTAGGTCTCGATTTCCGTGATCTCCTTTGCGGCATCCAGTATCTGTTTCATCTCCTCGCGTTTTTCGACGTCTTTAGGAGAATATCCCGCAGTATCGACAAAGATATAATCCTGCTCTTTGAATTCGCCGAGAGAATCTTTGAGATCATCGGCTGTATATACCACCCTGAATGGAACATCCATTATCTCAGCATAAGTACGCAGCTGTTCCGCCGCCTTGATCCTGTATGTAGCAGAGGTTACAAGTGCAACCTTCTTTTTTTGATTGACTGAGAAATCAGATGCAAGCTTTGCGATCGTTGTGGTCTTTCCTACTCCCGTGGGCCCGATGAATACTACAACTCTGGGGCCGTCTTTTGGTTCCGTGATGCCATCGCTCACTCCGAATTTCAGAATCAGCTTCTGATATATATTGGAGAGCAGATAATCAATGGTGACCCCCGGTTTGGAAAGCTTTTCTATCTCTTCCACCAGGTCATTGGCATACTTTTCATCTACCTCATTATTTATCAAGGTGGTATAGATAAGCTTGATAAAGCTCATTATTTCCTTGTTTCCGGAATTCTTATTGTCGGATGATGTTTTGGCTGCATCCTGATCCATCACTGTCTTGAGCTGCTGCTCTATCAGCTCCTGAAGATTGTCCAGCTTGTCCGAGCTGCGTCTTTTAGGAGTCTCCTCTTTGGTACTGCCAAGCTCAGGATGAAGCTTTTCATATTCCTCATCGGTCAGAACATCTTTGTATTTTGATATCTTTTTCTCGACATTATCCCCTTTTGGAGCAGGCAGACTGTCTTCCTTAGTCCGGGGGGAAGGAGAAGGTTTTTGTATCGGAGCAGCTTTAGGCACTACAGCGGAAGTAGTGATATCAGGCTTTTCTTCTTCTATAGCAGCTGTGACTTCGACCAGAGGTCTTGAAAAAATTCCTGCAAGGCCTTTTTTCTTAGCCTTTTTGACATTCATTATCACAGCCTGGGCACCAAGCTCTATCTGGGCTGCTTTTACAGCTTCTTCTTCAGTTTTTCCCGTAAATTTCTTGATTATCATATCTTTATTTTCAGCATGAGATCATTCCAATGCTCTGCAACTCCACATCATTTTCTATCTCATTATACGATACAACTACAAGTTCATCAAAATAATCCTGAGTGAGCTTCTTAAAGTAGATACGGACTATAGGTGAAGTGACCACGATTTCGCTTCGGCCGAGGTCATCCAGCTTTTTGATCTCCTGCTCTGTCGCCGAAATGATCGCCTTTGACCTGTCAGGATCAAGCGTCAGATAAGCCCCCTGTTCAGTCTGCTTTACGGAGTTCATGATCTCCTGCTCGATCTTGGGATCAAGTGTGACCACCTGGGTTGTCTCTCCGGGTTCAAAATATCTCGCACTAATGGCTCTTTTAAGAGCCTGCCGGACATACTCTGTCAGCACATCGGTGTCCCTTGTCGTTGCGGAATAGTCAGCAAGGGTTTCAAATATAGTCAGCAGATCCCTTATGGATACTCCCTCTTCAAGCAGATTCTGCAAAACCTTCTGTATCTCGCCGAGACCAAGAAGTTTCGGAGTCAGTTCCTCCACGACAGAAGGATTTGATTCCTTCAGGTTGTCTATCAGATTCTGTGTATCCTGCCTTGTAAGGAGCTCTGCAATATGCTGACGTATTACTTCTGTCAGATGGGTAGCAATGATAGATGGTGGATCCACCACTGTATAGCCCATTGACTCCGCGCGTTCTCTCTGGCCTTCTGTGATCCAGGTCGCGGGAAGATGGAAGGAAGGTTCTACTGTAGGTATTCCTGTGATCTCTTCTTCCACATAGCCTGGATTCATTGCCATATAATGATCAAAAAGGATCTCGCCGTCGGCAACCTGCACGCCCTTGATCTTTATGATGTACTGATTAGGGTTCAGCTGGATATTATCTCTTAGTCTGATGATAGGAACAACGGTACCCATTTCAAGTGCTATCTGTCTTCTTATCATTACAACCCTGTCAAGCAGATCTCCACCCTGATTCACATCTGCAAGAGGGATGATACCATAGCCGAATTCCAGCTCTATGGGATCTACTGAAAGCAGTGCTACAACATTTTCGGGTTTTCTTATCTCCTCTGCGGTGACTTCCTCCTCTGCCACCGAGGTTTCTACCTTCTGTACCTCAAGCTGATTCTGTATCATTCTTCCTCCCACAAGGAAAAGTGATCCTACGACAGTGAAGATCACGACATTCAGAGGAGTCACGACACCGAGAAAGACAATGACTGCTCCGGCCAGATACATAACCTTCGGCACACCGAAAAGCTGCTTTACAAGATCCGGACCGAAATCAGCTTCCTTACCGCCCTTTGTGACAAGAATACCGGTAGCAAGGGATATCAGAAGCGAAGGGATAGCAGATACCAGGCCGTCACCTATTGTTAAGATGGTATAGGTTGAAAGCGCCTCTCCGAAGGTATTGCCTCTCCTGAGAATACCCATGGCAATGCCCCCGACCACGTTTATTCCTGTTATGAGAAGGCCGGCAGTAGAGTCTCCTTTTACATACTTCACGGCACCGTCCATAGCGCCGAAGAAAGATGACTCCTGCTGTATCTTATCTCTTCTTCTTTTGGCCTCGGCATCATCTATCGCCCCTGTGTTAAGGTCGGCATCTATCGCCATCTGTTTACCGGGCATGGCATCCAGAGTAAATCTTGCGGTAACCTCTGACACACGTTCGGATCCTTTGTTTATTACCACAAACTGGACAATGATAAGTATGATATAAACGATCGTGCCTATGATCAGATCATTTCCGCCGACGAACTGACCAAAGGTACGCACCACGTTTCCGGGATCTCCTGTGGACAGGATAAGCTTTGTAGAAGATACATTAAGAGATATACGAAATATCGTAGTGAAAAGCAGTATCGTTGGATAAAACGACATCTCCAGCACTTCATTTACAAAAAGCGAATTGAAAAGGATAGCAAAAGCAACAGCCATATTGATGGCCAGCATGATATCCAGCAAAGTATTCGGCATCGGAACGATAAGGAATACAAAGGCAAAGAGCAGATACAGTGCTACTCCCAGATCCTGAATCGATATGACCCTTTTTTTAGTACCGGCCGCAGTATCCATCTGTTACGCCATCTTCCTCCGGTTCCCCGCTTTTTCCCGCAGATTGTATACAAATGCGAGAACTTCTGCTACAGCCTGATAAAGCTCCGGCGGTACAAGACCGCCTAAATCCACATTATG
>CADCRB010000299.1 GCA_902803745.1 uncultured Lachnospiraceae bacterium | reverse complement strand
TATCTTGATATCGGCATACTTGATACGATGAAGGATCTTTTCGTCAATCTGGTCGGCGCCGTCGTCTTTTCGATCATAGGCTATACTTCGCTCAAAACATCAAAGCAGAGCAGGATCGCTGAAAGCCTTATGATAAAGCCCAATACGCATGATGAAGATGATGGACCTGAGGGACGGAGTTAGTGGTCCATCAGCCGGCGGCTTCGATCACTAATTTTTCTGCTTCTTCTTTTGGAAGAGGACGACCCCATATGAATCCTTGTATATAATCGCAGCTGATATCGCGGAGTGTCCTAAGCTGATCGTCCGTTTCCACACCTTCGGCGACAACTTTAAAATCCATTACATGCGCCAGAGAGATGATCGCCTCCACATATTTTTGCGAAGAAACACTGGTATTCATTTTATCAATAAAGGATTTATCGATCTTAAGCGTATCCGACGGGAAACTGTTGAGATAGCTTAGAGATGAATAACCGGTCCCGAAATCATCTATTGCAATCCTTATTCCCATTTCTTTTAGTTCATTAAGGATATTGGCGGCTTTTTCGGCGGATTCTATCAGTATTGATTCCGTTATCTCTATCTCAAGCTGGCTTGCCGGTATCTGGCTGTTCTTCAGCATTTCTCTTATTTCTTCGATGAAATTGCTCTTCATCATATGCCTTACGGAAACGTTGATGCTCAGCATGATCTTAGTCCCTGTCTTTTTGATCAGATCTCCAAAAAATGATGAGGACTTATTATATACCTGCTGGTCAAGAGCATCGATCACTCCCATTCTCTCCGCAGCAGGGATGAAAATGTCCGGCCTCATGAAGGTTCCGTCGCTGTCCTTCATCCTGGCAAGCACCTCGAATCCGCGGAGTTTGTGTGATATGTCATATTGAGGCTGAAGATAGAAGAACACGCTGTCGTTTTCAAGGGCTTCCCTTACTTTGTTGTAGACTATAAAATGATTCTCAGTCTTGAGCTCGGAAGAAAACCTTAAAATATGATCACTGCTTTTGATACGCTTGATCTCCTTCATTGCAGCTACAGAATAGGAGATCAGGGAATCCCGGTCATCAGCGTCGGACGGGAAGACTGCATATCCAAAACTTGAGTTTACAAAGAAATCATAACCTTCTATGCTGATCTTGTCAGTTATGGCTGCTTCATACTGCTTCAGTGTATTTTCGTTATCCTTTTCAGATGTGTAGTTACGGATGATAAGTGAGAATTCGTCGCCGCTCAGCCTTGCGATAAAGTCAAGTGTACCCGAAAGTCCTTTGTCGGCGATTTCCTTAAAGCGTGATGCTATTGCGACCAGGACTTTATTGCCCATGTCAAACCCCATAGTATCGTTTATACTCTTGAAGTCATTGACGTCTATTGTGGCCACAGCGAAGGGCTTATTATGCTTTATCAGTTCATCAAGGAGCTCGGTGATGGCGAATGCATTCGGTAATCCTGTCAGAGGATCTGTTGTTGCCTGTTCGCGCAGCCTTAACTGGTATTTTTCGAGCTTTGCATTGTTGTAGTAGATTACAATAACAGCGGCAAGAGTAAGAAACTCAATAAATATACCGGGAATGCTCGTATAGTTACCCCTTATTACTACGCCCGCGAATATCAGCGGGAGCTGTATCATTATCACGATGGAAGATGTGATAAAACCCGGTTTTCCGCAAAAGATGACCATAATAATGATGCACAGGTTGGAAAGAGAAGAGAAGACCCCTGCGAATACATAAACAGGAACATGAATACTGTTTATAACGATCTCCTTGTGTGATCCGGCGGTCACACCCACGGTGAATGCTGCAGCTAAATACAGCAGGAACAGCAGGATAAATACACTGATCGGAGCTTCTCTTCGCACATCCAGACTTTTCAGCGTCTTTTCCAATATTCGGGTTTCTTCGCTGCCATCGGCGCTTTTTTTCATATCCGGATCCCTTTCGATGAATATAATATAAGCCAGATAATATATGATATCATATCAAAACCAATTTGGCACATGTAATACGGAGTATAGCTGCCTTTTTGATAAAAACTGCAAGGTATGCGATAATCATGTTCCTGATATTAGGCGTATACCCGATGATGTTTATAAATTACTGCCTTATCGACCATCCGGAAAAAGTTTCGGATGAATTAAAGGCAGCGGCTGAGGAGATAAGGCCCGGATATATCAAGAGCGGTAGCTTTAAGCCGTGAAAACTGACTTTATATCCGGGTCTGTGGTGCATATAAAAAAGAAAAGGAGAAAGCAACATGGATACTAAGATCAAATGCAATAACGGTACCTTCGTCGGCAAGGAGACAGACGGGCTGATCATCTGGAAGGGCATCCCCTACGCTACGCAGCCGGTAGGGAAGCTTCG
>CADCRB010000298.1 GCA_902803745.1 uncultured Lachnospiraceae bacterium | reverse complement strand
GAGGTATCTGCACTGCTCGGACGTATGCCTTCGGCTGTGGGATACCAGCCTACGCTAGCAACTGATCTCGGCGGACTCGAGGAGAGGATTGCTTCCACAAAGAACGGCTCGATCACATCCGTGCAGGCGGTATATGTACCGGCTGATGATCTTACTGATCCTGCTCCTGCCACTACCTTTGCCCATCTGGATGCAACGACCGTCCTTTCAAGGCGGACAGTAGAGCAGGGAATTTATCCGGCAGTGGATCCGCTGGAGTCATCATCAAGAATTCTTACTCCTGATGTTGTGGGAGAGGAGCATTTCAGAGTTGCCGATGAAGTACTGGCTGTATTGCAGAAATATAAAGAGCTTCAGGACATTATTGCAATACTCGGAATAGAAGAGCTCTCGGATGCAGACCGGCTTACGGTCACAAGAGCCAGAAAGATACAGAGATTTCTGTCACAGCCTTTCTTCGTGGCAGAAAACTTTACCGGGGCTCCCGGTAAGTTCGTACATATCGAGGATACTGTAAAGGGATTCGGGGTGATACTCTCGGGTGAAGCTGATAAGTATCCGGAAGGCGCATTCTTTAATGTCGGAACCATAGAGGATGTGGCTGAAAAGGCTAAGACTATATGAAGACATTTGCGGCACAGATAATTTCATCTGACGGTATGTTTTACTTCGGAAGGCTGAAGGATCTGATCATTCCTGCTGTGGACGGTGAGATGGGCGTGCTCCCAGGACATGAGGAGATGATAATTGCCCTTAACGAAGGGATCATAAGATATCAGGACAGCAAGGAGGAGTGGCATAAGGCGGCTATTGGCCCGGGGGTTATACAGTTTGCCAATAACCGCTGTACCATAGTAGTGGACTCGGCTGAGCGGCCTGAGGATATTGACGTGAACCGGGCATTGGCTGCAAAGCAAAGGGCAGAGGATAAGCTCCAGCAAAAGCTGTCAGAGAGAGAATATAAACTGCTTCAGGCCTCACTCGCCAGAGCGCTTACAAGACTGAAGCTTTTGAATCAGGACAGACAATGAATTCATATGTAAGGCTTAGGGATATACCCCGGTATTTCGGACTTGAGTCAGGAGATTCCGTATGGATAGCGTCAGATGTGAAGCAGCTATTATATACCTGTATCGAGAATGGAGACGATACGGATTTTAATGTGCTTATTGATTCCGTGCAGGATATAGTAGGCCCGAGCGGAACGATCCTTATACCTGTCTTCAATTGGGATTTCTGTAAAGGGAAAACCTTTGATATCTCGCGATCTCCGTCACAGACCGGATCCATAGGAAAAGTAGCGTTGAAGAGGGATGATTTCAAAAGAACGAAACATCCGATCTATTCCTTTGCCGTCTGGGGAGAAGGGGCAGATGAGCTTGCTGCTATGGATAACAGGTCGTCTTTCGGTGCGAACAGCCCTTTTTCCTGGTGCAGGGAGCATGATACAAAGAATGTATTTATCGATGTGGAGTGCCAGCACAGCTATACCTTCGTGCATTATGTGGAGGAAATGATAGGAGTCCCCTATCGCTATCTCAAGAACTTTACTGCAGGCTATATTGATGAGAACGGAAATGAAAGCGAAAGAACTTATTGTATGCATGTAAGGGATCTGAGCGCGGATATTTTTGTGACCATCTATCCTTATGAGGAGGATTTCATAAGGGCCGGAGCTTCGAGACGCTATGAGGTGAACGGGATACCCATGAAAACCATATCAATGGGAAAAACCTATGATATCATTGCTGAGGATGTCCGATATCATAAGAGCAGTAAATTGTGCGAATGGAAAAAATGAACCGTATTGTCAGGAGCTTTTGTTGTCAAGCATTGAAACGATGAGGTCTACCATCTCTCCAACGTTAGCAAGCTTTCCGACTTCCCTGATATTGAACTTCAGATCGAATTTTTTCTCCATGGCGATGACTAGATTGATGTGCTCTATCGAATCCCAGTCCTCTATGTCGGATGAGTTGGTTTCATCCACAATGACCAGATCATCATCATCAAAATTGTCGCGGAATATCTTTCTTACTTCTTCGAATACTTCATCCCTTGTCATCATACCGCTCCTGCTCTCCTGTTAATTAATAATTTCGTTTCTATGATACTGTATCCGTAGTCTTCGGGTCTGTCAAGGTTGGTAAAAATAAAGGAATTTAGTATAATGGGTACTATACTGAAAACGGCATGACCGGATCAGTAATACTTCTTTGTTACAGAGGATGATGATGAATGAAGGACAGATGATGTACGATCTCTGCAAAGAGATCTTTCCGCTTAATCGCAGCATTACCGGAGATGCTGTGAGAGAAACCTTCCGTATACTGCAGGACCACATTCCAGATATCAGATTTCAGATGCACGAGGTGAAGAGCGGGACAAAGGTCTGTGACTGGACGATACCCGACGAGTGGAACTGTGATGAGGCTTATCTTGAAGGTCCGGACGGAGAACGGATAGTGGATATGAGGGATTCGAATCTCCATGTTCTGGGATATTCTGTTCCTACGGATATACGTCTTCCTCTTGAGGAGATTAAGGAGCATCTGTATTATCTTAAGGATCAGCCTGATGTATTTCCTTATGTGACCAGCTATTATTCTCCAAGATGGGGGTTCTCACTGACTTATAGGCAGTATGAAAAGCTTAAACCCGGAGAGTATCATGCGGTGATACGATCCACGCTTGAGCCTGGATCACTGACTTACGGAGAAATAGTGATCCCGGGAGAATCAGAAGATGAGATATTTTTTTCCTCATATACCTGTCACCCCTCTATGGCTGATAATGAGTGCAGCGGACCTTCACTTATCGTGGCTCTGGCAAGATACATAGCAGACATGCCTCGTAGAAGATATACGTACAGGCTTGTTCTGGCACCGGAGACAATAGGCGCTCTGACTTATATTGACAGAAATCTCCCTCATATGAAGGAGCACATCAGAGCCGCGTTTAATCTGACCTGTGTCGGTGATGACAGAGCATACAGTATAGTACATTCAAGGTATGCGGACACTTATGCGGACAGGGTACTGATGAATGTGCTTTCTGATTCGGGATTTGCTTTTGATGAATATCCGTACATCAAGAGGGGGTCTGACGAGAGGCAGTATCAGGCACCAGGTGTCGATATACCTATGGTATGCTTTTGCCGGAGCAAGTATCATATCTATCCGGAATATCATACCAGCGCGGACGATCTGGATCTCATATCTCCCGAAGGACTGCAGGGGTCATATGATGTGATGGTCAGATGTATAATGCTTATGGAGTACAATAAAAAGTACCGTACTACAACTTTGGGTGAGCCGCAGCTGGGGAAGAGAGGACTTGTACCAACTATGTCCAGCAAGGAAACCTATCAGCAGACCCTGGCATTAAAGGATCTTATTGCATATGCAGACGGTAAAAACGACCTGATAGAGATATCTGAGATCATCGGTCAAAGCGTGGATATGCTTATCCCGCTGGTGGATAAACTTCTGGAATGCGGGTTGTTTGAGATCGCGGAGGGATAGGATGACATGAATCAATATTCCTATGATGAGATAGATATCGGACATAAGGAATCCTTTGAAGTAACTATCACGGAGAAGATGCTTGACAGCTTTAAGTCGATCACCGGCGACTGCAATCCTCTTCACGCGGATGCAGGGTATGCAAAAAGTGAGGGATATGAAGGAAGGGTAGCATACGGAATGCTTACGGCTTCTTTCATGTCAACTTTGGCAGGAGTATATATTCCGGGAGAAAGATCTCTTATCAAAGAGTCGAAAATTAAATTTGCAAAGCCTGTATATCCCGGAGAAACAATATCTGTCGAGGGAGAAGTGACCGACAAAAATGAAACATTTCATATGATCGTTCTCAAGGTCACTATGAAAAATGAGAAGGGCGAGAAGGTATTGAGAGGAAGCATGGATGTAATGATTCGGCAGGCGAAGTGATATATGATGTTCTGTCACAAAGAAAGGGGGCAAAATGGATAAAGAACTTGAGAAAAAAGTGGAACAGCTTCAGGAGATGATCAACGGATCCGATAATATCGTATTCTTTGGCGGAGCCGGAGTATCTACTGAGTCAGGCATACCTGATTTCAGAAGTCAGGACGGACTGTATAATCAGAAATATGATTTTCCGCCTGAAACCATACTTTCACACAGTTTTTTCATGAGAAATACAGCGGAATTCTACAGGTTCTACAAGGAAAAGATCCTGCTTGTGGGGGGAGAACTTGATCCCCAGCCTAATGCGGCGCACCTGAAACTTGCCGAACTGGAGCAGGCCGGAAAGCTAAAGGCCGTCATCACTCAGAATATTGATGATCTTCACCACAGAGCCGGATCCAGGACGATCTATGAGCTGCACGGAACCGTTACAAGGAATTTCTGTATGGATTGTGATAAGGAATTTGATGTTGAATACATAAAAAACTCCGGAGATATTCCTAAATGTGACGTATGCGGAGGTATAGTCAAGCCGGATGTGGTGCTCTATGAGGAAGGTCTGGATATGTATACCATGGAGCAATCAATAAAGGCCATAAGTGACGCGGATATGCTCATTATAGGCGGGACCTCTCTGGTGGTATATCCTGCTGCAGGACTCATAGATTACTATCGCGGACATAAGCTGGTGCTTATAAATAAGGGCACGACAGGCAGGGAAGCAGGGGCGGATCTGGTGATCAACGGACCTATAGGAGAAGTCCTGGGATCAATTAAAGTTTGAGGTTTAAAAAACAGAGTATTGTAAAATGATCGGATAGATAGTACAATAGGGGAGCTGTTTAGCTTCTCTGTGTGTTTGTAGCTCAGCTGGATAGAGCATCGGCCTTCTAAGCCGAGGGTCCAGGGTTCGAATCCCTGCAAGCACATTGCACGGCGCAGCATAGGGTCGTGTATGGTGGATATAGCGTAGTTG
>CADCRB010000297.1 GCA_902803745.1 uncultured Lachnospiraceae bacterium | reverse complement strand
GATCCTTCGTCTATGTCATTGAGGACGGAACGGTGGCGAAGAAATACGTCACTATCGGTGTCAAGGACAGTATGAATACACAGGTAGAGGGTATCGAAGAAGGTACTCATGTCGTTATCGATCCGAGAGCATCATCCAGTCTGGGTGAAGAGGTTAAAGAGGAAGTAATAACTTGACTTGGACAGTATAATGGCATAATATTTTTTTAACAGAACATCAGAACTATACTGCAAAGGCGCAGCCATATTGGCTGGGCCTTTTTCTCTTTTTTTTGGAGGTTAATATGTGTGTTAAATATGTATTTGTTACCGGAGGAGTGGTGTCCGGACTGGGTAAGGGCATTACAGCTGCATCCCTTGGAAGGCTTATGAAAGCCAGAGGCTACAAGGTCACAATGCAGAAATTTGATCCCTATATCAATATCGATCCCGGAACCATGAATCCGACCCAGCACGGCGAGGTCTTTGTTACTGATGACGGTACGGAGACAGATCTTGATCTGGGGCACTATGAGAGATTCATAGATGAAAGTCTTAATTTTAATTCAAACGTCACTACGGGAAAGATCTACTGGTCCGTCCTTAATAAGGAGCGCCGCGGAGATTACGGCGGAGGCACGGTGCAGGTGATCCCTCATATCACAAATGAGATCAAGAGCAGATTTTACAGGAATAATACGGACGATGAGCTTCATATAGTTATAATCGAGATAGGGGGCACTGTCGGAGATATAGAAAGCCAGCCTTTTCTGGAGGCCATCAGACAGTTTCAGAATGAGGTGGGGCCTGATAATGCGATATTGATCCATGTGACCCTGATACCATATCTTAAAGCTTCACAGGAGATGAAGACCAAGCCCACACAGGCCTCTGTCAGGGAGCTTCAGGGACTTGGACTTCATGCGGATATGATAGTCTGCCGGTCGGAGTATCCATTGGATGATAATACCCGGGATAAGATCGCGCTTTTCTGCAACGTTCCCAGGGAGCGTGTATTCAATAATCTGGATCAGGAATATCTCTATGAGGTGCCTTTAGTACTGGAGGAAGAAAATCTGGCAGGAGAGGTATGCAATGCGCTTAAGATAGAAAACAGGAAACCTGAGCTGTCCGACTGGAATGAAATGCTTGAAAAACTGAAAAATCCGACAAGGCATGTAACGATAGCTCTTTGCGGGAAATATACGGCGCTTCATGATGCCTATATCTCGGTAGTCGAAGCCCTGAAGCATGGCGGCATAGACAATCATGCCGTGGTCGATATCAAATGGATAGATTCCGAGCAGGTGAATGAGAGCAATGCAGCTGAAGTACTGGGAGATGTTGACGGACTGATCGTCCCCGGTGGCTTCGGTGACAGGGGCATAGACGGGATGATCTATGCCATAAGATATGCCAGGGAGAGCGGTCTGCCTTATCTGGGTATCTGTCTTGGCATGCAGATGGCTATAGTCGAATATGCAAGGTCGATCTGCAATCTTGCAGATGCACATTCCATTGAGCTAATGCCTGAAACCCATGATCCGGTAATAGCCCTGATGCCGGATCAGGAGGGAGTCACCGATATCGGAGGTACACTGCGTCTCGGCTCCTATCCCTGCGTACTGGCAGAGGATTCCAGAGCCTATGAGCTTTACGGCAGGAGCCTGATCAATGAAAGACACCGTCACAGATATGAGGTCAATAATGATTATCGCGAAATGCTCAGGGCAAAGGGGATGAAATTTTCAGGTACCTCACCCGACGGTCACATAGTGGAGATGTGCGAGCTTCCGGAGCATCCTTTCTTTATCGGTACTCAGGCTCATCCTGAATTCAAGAGCCGTCCGAACAGACCCCATCCTTTATTCAGCGGACTGATAAAAGCTGCAGTAAATAGAAGCCTGGATATCTGAGCAGGGTATCCATACTGATCAGCTGCACGCATTCTTTTGCCGGCCTGTTTGTCAGGACCTTTTCCAGGTGTAAATACAGTCCCGAAAATTTATCTTGACAATCAAAGTATTTTGTATTATTTTATTGCCTGATGTTATTTTGACTTTCAAATTATTTGATTATCGAAAGATTTGAAAGTCAAAGTTGTCAGATCATTTTAGCAATAAAGGAGAGAAAAATAATGCTGGACAAATTAAAGGAAATAATCGCAGAGAAGCTTGGAGCAGAAACCGAGGACATCACGGAGGAGACCAGATTTAAGGAGGATCTGCAGGCAGATTCACTTGACCTCTTCGAGCTGGTCATGGCGATAGAAGAGGAATTCGGGACAAGCATCCCTTCAGAGGATCTGGAGAAGCTCCTTACAGTGGGTGATGTTATTGATTATATGAATAAGCAGGGGATAGAGGGATGAAAGGACCGGTAACGGAAATCCTTGGCTGTGAATATCCCGTGATACAGGGCGGTATGGCCTGGGTCGCAGAGCACAATCTTGCGGCAGCAGTATCGGAAGCAGGAGGCTTTGGGATAATAGGAGCGGCTTCGGCGCCTGCTGAGATAGTCAGGGAAGAGATCAGGAAGTGTAAGGAAATGACCGATAAGCCCTTTGGCGTGAATATCATGCTGTTAAATCCCAATGCGGACGAGGTAGCTGATATCGTGATCGAAGAGGGGGTCAGAGCCGTTACAACCGGAGCAGGCAATCCTTCAAAATATATGAGCAAATGGAAGGCCGCGGGTGTGAAGGTGATACCTGTGGTCGCAAGCACCGCAATGGCAGTCATGATGGAAAGGGCAGGAGCCGATGCCGTGGTGGCTGAGGGCATGGAAAGCGGAGGTCATATCGGAAGCACTACGACCTTTGCCCTTGTCCCGCAGGTGTGCGATGCGGTCAATATCCCGGTCATCGCAGCCGGCGGCATAGCAGACGGACGTGGCATGGCAGCTGCAATGATGCTGGGAGCCTCTGCAGTGCAGATGGGCACACGCTTCGTAGCGGCAAAGGAGTCCATAGTTCACGCCAACTATAAGGAAAAAATAATAAAGTCAAAGGACATAGACTCTACCGTGACAGGAATGAGTACAGGACATCCGGTAAGATGCCTGAGGAATAAGATGACAAGGGAATATCTTAAGATGGAGAAAGAGGGTGTGGAGCTTATGGAGCTTGAAAAGCTGACCCTCGGATCCCTGAAAAGAGCTGTCATCGACGGAGATGTGGTGAGCGGTACTCTTATGGCGGGACAGATCGCTGGCCTTATACAGAGTGAGGAGAGCTGTAAGGATATTATTCAGGGTATCGTCCGTGAATGCAGGGAACTGCTGCAAATGCGGGCAATTGACTGAGAGTGCATTGCTGCAAATGAAGAGCATAGCAGGCAGATTAATGAAAATGCCGCAAATTCATGGAAGTCATTGAAAGGACAGGATAATGGGAAAGACAGCGTTTTTATTCCCCGGTCAGGGAGCGCAGTATGCCGGAATGGGAGCTGACTTCTGCGAAAGATACAGGGAAGCAGGAGAAGTATACGATAAGGCATCAAAGATCACAGGTCTGGATATAAGGGCTTTATGCTTTGAAAAAAATGAAAAGCTGGACCTTACCGAATATACCCAGATAGCCATGGTAGCGACCGAGATAGCGATACTTAAGGCGGTACTGAAGGAAGGGATAAGAGCAGATCTTGCAGCAGGGCTGAGCCTCGGAGAGTACGGTGCTCTGGGAGCCTGCGGCGTTATGAAGGATGAGGATATCTTCCGTGTGGTGAGGAAAAGAGGCATATATATGCAGAATGCCTATCCTGCAGGCGGAGGGATGACTGCCGTCCTCGGAATGGAAGGAGACAGCGTCGCTGCGATCTGCGAGAGTGTGGCACGGGAGAGCGGCAGGGTCGTATCTGTTGCAAACTACAACTGCCCCGGACAGATTGTGATCACAGGAGAGAAGGATGCGGTAGACCAGGCAGCTGCAAAGCTAACGGAAGCAGGAGCAAAAAGGTGCATACCTCTGAAGGTGAGCGGTCCTTTTCATTCAGAGCTCTTAAAGACAGCGTCAGAGGAGCTTGAAAAAGAGCTTGATAAAGCAGATATTGCAGATCCTGTAATGCCCTATGTGACCAACGTGACGGCAGACTATGTAAGGGAGGGAGCACCGGTCAGGGAGCTTCTTGCAAGGCAGATCTACAGCCCCGTGAAGTGGCAGCAGAGCATTGAGCGCATGGCGTCAGACGGGGTGGATACATTTATAGAGATCGGACCGGGAAAGACTCTTACGGGCTTTATGAAAAAGATAGATCCTTCGCTTAAGGCATATCATATCGGAAACGTGGAGGAGCTGCAGGAATTACTGAAGCAGGGCTGAAGCTTTGCAGTTTAAGGCTTTGCATATGGATTTAGGAGGTCATTAATGCTTGAAGGTAAGGTGGCGCTTGTAACCGGCGCCGGAAGAGGCATAGGAAGGGCGATAGCGATAAGGCTTGCTAAGGCAGGAGCCAGAGTCGTAGTGAATTATAACGGATCAGAGGCGAAGGCACAGGAGACAGTCAGGGAAATAGAGGAGGCCGGCGGTGAGGCAATGGCTCTTAAGTGTGATGTTTCTGATTTTTCTGCCTGCGCTGAGCTTGCAAAGACTGTGATCGAGAAATTCGGGAGGCTTGATATCCTCATAAACAATGCAGGGATCACAAGGGACGGACTTATCATGAGGATGTCCGAGGAGGATTATGATAAGGTGCTCGATATAAACCTGAAGGGAGCATTCAATACCATAAGGCATTTTTCTCCGACATTCCTTAAGCAGCGGAGCGGAAAGATAATAAATATATCATCTGTCAGCGGAGTACTGGGCAATGCGGGACAGGCAAATTACAGCGCTTCCAAGGCAGGACTTATAGGACTTACAAAAAGCGTTGCAAGGGAGCTTGCGAGCAGAGGGATCTGTGTAAATGCGCTTGCGCCCGGTTTTATTGAGACGGAAATGACAGAGGCTATGAGCGATAAGGCGAAGGAGGCCGTCATAGGCAGCATACCCATGAAGAAGACGGGACATGCGGAGGACGTGGCAGAGGCAGCAGCCTTCCTTGCTGATGAGGCCTCGGATTATATCACCGGACAGGTGCTTTGTGTAGACGGAGGAATGGCGATATGAGTGACAGAAGAGTAGTGGTCACCGGCATGGGTGCTGTGACACCCATCGGTACAGGAGTAAAGGAATTCTGGAAGTCTGTCAGAGAAGAAAAGACAGGCTTTGCACCGATCACAGCGTTTGATACAGAAGAGTACAAGGTAAAGCTTGCAGCCGAGGTAAAGGATTTTGATCCGGAGCTTTTTATGGACAAGAAGACCGCCAGAAGGATGGAGAGATTTTCACAGTTTGCGGTGGCTGCGGCAAAGGAAGCCATAGAGGATGCGGGGCTTGATATCAGTAAGGAGGATCCTTTCAGGGCAGGCTGCGCCATAGGAAGCGGCGTGGGAAGCCTTCAGGCTTTTGAGAAGGAGCATTCCAGACTTTTAGAGCATGGCAGGGGAAAGGTGGCTCCTTTATTCGTGCCGCTCATGATATCAAATATGGCATCCGGAAATGTCAGCATCATCTACGGACTCAAGGGCAAAAATATTGATGTGGTCACAGCATGCGCTACGGGTACGAATTCCATTGGTGAAGCTTTCAGGTCCATACAGTATGGCGAGGCTGATGTGATGGTGGCAGGAGGCTGCGAGGCCGCGATATGTCCCATGGGGATAGCAGGGTTTTCATCTCTTACGGCATTGAGCGCAGTAGAGGATCCGTCAAGATGTTCCATTCCTTTTGATAAAGAGCGCAGCGGCTTTGTCATGGGAGAGGGGGCCGGCATCGTGGTGCTGGAGGAGCTGTCACATGCGAAAAAGAGGGGAGCGCATATCTATGCCGAGGTAAAAGGATATGGATGCTCGGCAGACGCCTACCATATCACTTCTCCGCTGGAGGACGGAAGCGGTGCTGCGGAAGCCATGAAAAATGCAGTGGAGGATGCGGGACTTCAGATGGAGGATATCACTTAT
Source organism: uncultured Lachnospiraceae bacterium (assembly GCA_902803745.1). Classification (GTDB taxonomy): domain Bacteria; phylum Bacillota; class Clostridia; order Lachnospirales; family Lachnospiraceae; genus NK4A144. Next base: position 1,016 of record CADCRB010000297.1, on the reverse strand, counting down.
ATCAATGCTCATGGTACAGCCACAAAGCATAATGATCTCTTCGAGACAAGGGCGATCAAGCTTGCCTTTAAGGAGCATGCCTATGATATAAAGATCAATTCCACGAAATCGATGATCGGACATCTTCTGGGGGCTGCGGGAGCTGTGGAATTTATTACCTGCATCCTGGAGATCCGTGATGGATTTATTCACAGGACAGTGGGACTTAAGGATACGGAAGAGGAGATGGATCTGGACTACTGCAGGGAGAGCGTGGATACGGAGCTTAAGTATGCGCTTTCGGATTCTCTGGGGTTCGGAGGACACAATGCCTGTCTTGTGGCGGCAGCATATGAGGAGTGAATAAAATGTCAATACTTGGAACTAAGGAAATAATGGAAAGGATACCGCACCGTTCTCCATTCCTGCTGATAGATACCATAGAGGAGCTGGAGCCGGGGGTAAGGGCAGTCGGAAAGAAATGCGTAAGCTTCAATGAGCCGTATTTTGCGGGGCATTTCCCGGGTAATCCTGTGATGCCGGGAGTACTTATCATAGAAGCGATGGCACAGGTCGGAGCGGTGGCATTTCTTGATCTGCCGGAATGGCGTGGAAAGACCGCGTATTTTGCCGGGATCGACAAGGCCAGATTCAAGAGAAAGGTAGTGCCCGGAGATGTGCTCACGATAGAGACTGTGATAGATAAGTGCAAGGGACCGATTGGCACGGGTAAGGCATCTGCCTATGTAGACGGAGAGCTTGCGGCAAGAGCTGAGCTTACTTTTGCCGTCGGTGACTGATGCGGGGGTGAAGCCGGGTGAATACATTATTTAAGAAGATCGATATAGCTTCTCTGGGGCGCAGGATCAAGGGCGAACCGGTAGTGAATGAAGGAAGGGACCAGCAAAATCCCGCTCCGTTAAAGCACAGGACAGCAGGTGAGACTGCATCGGAGCCGGAGACCGTTAAGTGTCCGAAGTGCGGAAAGATCCTTGATAAACAGAAGGTTATCACACATAAGTATGTCTGCTATGAGT
>CADCRB010000296.1 GCA_902803745.1 uncultured Lachnospiraceae bacterium | reverse complement strand
CTTTTATACTGCTTGCATACACCGAGTCTTCCGAAAAGACGCTTATCCGCATTTTCCCTGACCGTGCAGGTATTGTAGATCAGGATATCCGCCTCCGCTTCACTATATGCTTTTTCGTACCCCATACCTTCAAGAGCGCCGGCTATCTTCTCAGAGTCTCTCTCATTCATCTGACATCCAAAGGTCACCACCAGATATTTCAGCCCTCTGCCCTTTATGAGCTGACTCGTTTTATTTATAAATTCCTTCTGTCTTTCGGCCTCCGCCGTATTTGTCCTTCCGTTCATATCAGCCTGTCCTTATGACCCTCTCCTCAGTTATAATGATATCCATGTTTATATCTGTATCCTCAGGGATAAAAGTCTCTGTTATCTGACATTCATATGCCGGACAGATCTTTATTGCTCCGGCGCACTGCTTCAGATATCTGTCATAATATCCCTTTCCATGCCCTATCCTGTGACCGGCTTCATCAGAAGCCACGCAGGGTACCACTATAATATCCGGAGGAGCTGTAGCGTATTCCCCCCGGTCCGGCGGCTCCGGTATACCGAAGGCTCCATATTCCATGTCTTTATCTTTAGATCCTATCTTAATAAAGACCATATCGGTATCAGATTTGACCCTTGGAAGAAATACCTGCCTGCCGCTGTCCAATGCCTCCTTAATGATCTCATCAGTCTTTACTTCCCCATTACAGCCGAAATAAAGGAAGATCCTCTCCGCTTCCTTCCATTCATTCAAAGAAAAAAGCCTTTTTGCTATTATTGCAGAGGCTTTATCCTTATCATCTGACAGCATCATATTCCTTTTCTGCAAAGCTTCTTTTCTGAGTTCTGATTTATTCCTCACGGATATAATCCTCAATATAAAAATCATGCTTTTTGTCTGCATGAATAAATGTTCCTGTGTCTGCCCCGGAAATAATGCGATGTATGTTTCCGAGATCAGACGCATTTGCTATCACCATGTCACATCCTGAGGCAGAGGCGATATGAGCCGCAGATATCTTTGTAGCCATGCCTCCCGTACCCCCTATGCTGCCGGTAGTCCCCTTTGCAAAGCTGTCTACGGTATCATCAAGCTTTACTATTTCATTGATAAATCTTGCATCTTTATTCTCACGCGGATCATCGGTATATAATCCGTCTATATCCGAAAGCAGGATCAGAAGATCGGCATCTATCAATGCCGCTACTATGGCGGATAAGGTATCATTGTCTCCAAACTCGATCTCATAGGTAGCGATCGTGTCATTTTCGTTGACGACTGGGATCACCCCAAGTGTCAGCAGTTCCTCAAAGGTATTTCTTGCATTAAACCTGTTCAGATTGTCTACTATGGTATGCTTTGTCATAAGTATCTGGGCGGTCATCTGATTGTATTCCGAGAATAACTTCTGATACATCATCATAAGCCTTGCCTGACCTATGGCTGCAGCTGCCTGTTTGAGCTTTAGCTTTTCATCAGGGCCGTCTGTCCTCTCAGTACCGCTGTAATATATCCCTCTGATATTGGCGGCCTTTAATCCTACCGATATGGCTCCGGATGATACAAGCACTACATCCCTTCCCCCGTTATGAAGGTCAGTCAGTTCCCGCACCAGTTTCTCAAGACGCACCAGATCTGCGCCTCCTGTTTCCTTATGTGTGATAGAGGAAGACCCTATCTTTACCACTATTCTCTTCTTGTCCTTAAAATCTCTCATGATCTATCCCTTTATATAACTCTCTGCTGCTTTTATTCCATCGATGGCAGCAGACATGATCCCTCCAGCGTATCCCGCGCCCTCACCTGCCGGATATATCCCCCGCACATTCACAGACTGCATATCCTCTCCCCGGAGTATTCTTACGGGTGAGGAAGTCCTTGCTTCGATCCCGGCAAAAAGCGTATCTCCCGAATCAAATCCCGGGATCCTTCTGCCGAAGGCCGGCATAGCCTCGATTATATCATCGGTGATATATGACGGCAAAATATTTCTGATATTTCCCATAGCGAAACGTCCCTTTGTACCCGGGCGCACATTGCCATATGAACTTCCGGAACGGTTTTTACTGAAATCATCGTATCTCTGATACGGGATGGCACCGCCACACTCCCTGTAAGCCCTTTCCTCAAGATCTCTTTGAAATCTGACACCGGCAAGTGCATCATTCCCGAAAGCAATATAATCCTCAGGTGATATCGTACATACTATGGCAGCATTTGAATTCTCACCATCCCTTGCCGAAAAGCTCATACCGTTTACTGTAAGATGTCCTTCTTCCGATGAAGCATTTATCACATATCCGCCTGGACACATACAAAATGAATAAACCCCGCGGCCATCAGCGCAATGATAGGTCAGTTTATAACTGGCCTTTTCCTGCCTTAATGCTTTATCGATCAGTTCTCTCTTATGCTCAGCCCTTACACCGACAGCAAAAGCCTTGGTTTCCATGGAGATCCCCTGTTCATACAGCATACTGAAGGTTTCCCTTGCCGAGTGACCGATACAAAGAAAGAGACAGTCACATTCCTGTCTTACACTCGTTCCGCCTTCTCCTTTAATAATTATTCCTGAAAGAGAGCCAT
>CADCRB010000295.1 GCA_902803745.1 uncultured Lachnospiraceae bacterium | reverse complement strand
CTATGCCGGATGCTATGATGCAGCATACCAGGATCTTTACCACTATTTTGTTCAGCTTTTTTTCATTTTTCTTCATATTACGCCGTCTCAGTTCTTTGCCGTAGCATTAGTGCTGTCTTCTATGTTCTTTCTTATCTTTCCGTTTGCAGGATCGAGATATCCTGTATACTTGAGACTCTTTGACTCATCATAAAACTCGATCTTCAGTTTGCTGAGATCTCCCGATACGAGACCCAGATGTGTGAATGTTCTGGTTATCTCCCTCACGCTTCCGTCTCCCAGCGCGGTTCCGTCGGATGCCAGCACTCTGTAGTATTTGATCCCTTCGCTTTCAAGAGGAGTGAAGGTCAGAGTGATCAGTCCGGTCACATCGCTGATCGATGAAGCATAGGTTCCTATCACTCCGGTCTCATCCTTCTTTATCTCAAGAGCGGTCGTGATATTAAGCACTCCCGATTCCTCATTGGCATCTATGATGCAGTCGTCTACGAATTCCTCTCCGTTATAGAGCCTTATCTTTACCTGGCTTATCTTATCCTTGGAAAGGGCAAGATGCCTTAAGGACTTATCCTTTGCGGTCCTCTCTCCCACCTGGATATTGTCGCACCAGAGCTCGAAGTCCGTGATCTCCGTGGGGAAATCCTCCGGAATATATATACTGAGATCAAAGAGCTCCCTCTGTATGATGGACTTCAGATAATATTTTGCTTCCTTTCCGTCCTTCGACACATAGCTCTCTCCCACGACTGCTGTCTGCATATCAAGATCCGTGCCTGAAAGCATAGCGCTCACCGCTCCGCAGGTAAGCCGGTCAAAAGAATAAAGTGTCGTTGTATAGAGCTTCATTGAATCAAACAGTGAATTCTGCAGCTCCTCATAGGACTCCTGCTGATCCTCATATTCCTCAAGCGTCATATTGCCGGTACGGTTAAGCACTGCGTATTTCTTCATATCGGCATCCATCTTATCCAGATCCTTCAGATACTGCTCATAGGCGCTGCGAACATTTATGTAGTTATTGAAGGAATCCTCTACCTGCTGGTCAAGATCCTTCTTCGCAGCCTCCTCATCCTTCCTCGCGCTCACATAATCGAGAGCGTTCTGATAGAGTGTATAAGGATCATCCTCTATGTAACGGGTACCGTCCAGATCTCCCTTGAGCCATTCTCTGGGAATCTTTACGAAAAGGAAGATCCTCTTCTTTCCTTTCCAGTAGCTGTCGATCTTGTCGAGGAACGCTTTATAGTTGTTCTTAAATGCTCTGGGGCTTATATCCTGTCCGTTCAGAGCCGCATTCACATAGCTGGATATCATATTGATATCTCCGCCGTATTTTGACTTCATAAGCCCATAGTTTGTATTCAGCTCGGCTTTTGCCGTAGTGGCGGCAGCACAGGCTTCATAGTAGGTCTGATCCCTGTCCTCCGTATAGTTAATGATCGCAGGGAGAGAGGTCCTGTCTATCCTTGCCTCTACGTAGGGCTTTTCAAAGGTATATCCCGTGGTCACGTCAACCCCCAGGATACTTGACATCTTCTTAAGGTCAGCCTCCAGAGTCCTGCGGTTTGCAGCTATGGTATTTGAGAGCGTATCAGCCTTTTTCTGCTGCCTGTCCACATCGGCCTGGGTGGCTTCTCCAAGCTTGACTCTCGCTTTGTTATGGGCTATGCCCTGATTCAGAGTCTCGAGTCTCTTCTCGTTAAAAGCCAGTGTCTCCTGCGTCGTGACTATCTCGACAAAAAGATTATTCACCTGCTCATTTACCGAAAAAACCGTATCCTGCACCTTATGTTGGGCCACATCAATGTCCGATGAAAGCTGTACCGGCTTAAACTGGAATTCAGAAGCCTGCGCGAAATTCGGCTTTGTCGGAAATTTGAAGTTAAGCAGCGGACTCCAGCGGAAGGTGGACATATTTTTCTGCTTAAGCTTCAGTGCCTTAAGCGCCGAATCCCTTGCCGCCTGCTTTGAATCAACGCTCATCTGGGCTGACTCATAGGCGGAGCTGTGCTCAAGAGCAAGTGCCCTCGCGGTCTTAAGCGTCATAGTCTTATCGCCTTCGGCTGCCTGGCAGACTTTAGGCGGGAGCAGAGCAGCCGTGCTTACAAAGCACAAAACCGGCGCCAGAAATGCCGCCAGGATCCGGGTCCTATTCAGTTTTATCACCCTATGTTTTATCATCATCCAGGCTGTCTCCGCCGTCCATTATTTCATAAAATTCAAACTTTCCGCCCCGCTCCTTGCATACGAAGGAGTAGACCAGACCGCCTCTTTCAAAAGAATATACGTATACGGGATAGTCACTGGCAAAGCTGTTTACGATGATATCGTCGCTGTACACCTCCGTGACATCCATTTCCACCTTTCCGTTAATGGTCCGGCGGTTGTCATTCATAATATTTATGGCTATCGCCTCCGGAAGGATCACTGCCGAATTTCCTTCGTAGATCGGATCGCCGAGCATAGCCTTTAAGCTTTGTATATCTGATGCTTCAGTAGTTCCTGACCTGAATACATCCTTTAATACAACGACCTGAGTGGCCTTGCTGGAGTCATCAGCTGCGGAACCGTCGCTCTGGGCAAGATACATACAGTTAATATCCTTCAGATACATCACGGAATCAGATCCCATATCCGGATTCTCCTCATAGAGGATCTGCTTGCCAAAATACATGGCCCTTATCTCATCGGCGCTCTTGCCTAAAAGCTCGCTGTATACTATCTCATCTGCAGAGAAGTTTCCGTCATATACCGCATTGTTTCCGCCGTCCACAAGCTTGCCATGTCCTTCCTTCATTCCGGCAAAGAATGTGCCCTCGTATTCCTCGGTGCCATCCTCTCTGTAAAGCTTTCCTTCGCCTTCGTAGAGGTTCTCATGGAAATTACCCGTATAATGCAAAGCTCCGCTGTCATAATACTGGCTTCCCTCGCCCTCGTAGCGGTTCTTCTCAAAAGCTCCGTTATAAAGCATGATATTGTTGGGTGAGTAGAGAGTTCCCTGTCCCGTGACATATCCCTTGCTCACATCGCCCTCATATGCTATATAGCCGGACTTTGCCTTGATCCTGACTTTATCCTTTGCAAGGCGGAGCAGGACTGAATTGTATGAATAAGTCCTTAAGCCGCCATGCTGGGTAAGCTTGTCATATATCTTCGTGGTAGCGCCGATATACCAGAGACTTAATACTCCGATTATGATGATCGCGGTATAAGCAAGCCGCTTGCTTATCATCCACCCAAATACGGTGAAATAATCGGATTTGTTCTTCGGCTTTACATCTAAAAGCTTGTAGAAGAAGTCTCTGATCCCGCCTATGACACGGGTGCGTACATAGTTCCATGACAGCCAGAGCCTGAGCTTTGATACTATAGCCGCGAAACGCGATTTAATTGTCGAAAATAATACGTTAAAAAGATTCTCGCCCATATTACAATATTATTCCAGGATTATTTATCCATTATTATTTCGCTATTTGTTTACTGTTTTTCCAGTCTCAGTTCGCCTTCGGAATTCGGATCTGCCTCGCCGTTGAGATAACGCTCACTCTCAAAGAGATACCACTTTGCAAGGCTGTCCTCGGGGCATTCCTTCAATATCTCCGTGAACCTGTTTCTCGCGAGGTAATACTCCTTCGAATAAAAGAGATTAAGTGTCTCCTCAAACTTCTCTCTGGTAGAAAGCTTGAGCTGTCTGAGTCTTGAGCTCTCCGCATCTATCGCTTCATAAAGATCGACACGCCTTTTATCCGCACCGGTCAGAATAAATCCAATATATCGGGTCTGGCCCGCATCCTCTCTTTTTGCCACGCCGCCCGTAAGCACAAGCGGTATCCTCATCTCGTAAAGCCAGGCTGCATAATCCTCCATCTCCCTTGAGTCGCGCGATGTGATAAAGCAAAGGCTCTGCGCCTTGATGCCGGCTACTCCGTAGATAAAGGAATCATCATATAAGAACCCGGATACAAAGCCAGCCTCAGCATCAGAAGCATTTCGGTGAAGGAATTGAGTAGCCCTTGATACAGTCTGCACAAAGTCTTCGAGGAAGAAGAATCTGAGTACCGAAAGCGAGCTGTCCTGTGATACCAGGATGCCCTCCTGCGTGTCAGCGTACTGGTTCATATAGGACATAATGTTTGTCAGTGACTTTATCTTCTTTTCGCCAAAGCCCTGACCGTTGGTATTAAGCAGCATCAATGTACCGGAAACCTGCACCATGTCTCCGTTATTGACATCAAAGATGGAATCCCTGCTCATTATCGTCTCGATATTCTTGGGAGCAAATCTGTAATAAGCCTCGAAGATCCTGAACTTGTCATAGCTGATCTCTTCCATTCGCTTGCAGATCTCAGCCAGAGAATTCCACATGGATTTGAGATCCTGCGCCGGAGTCTCCGGCAGCATTATCTTCGTGCGTCCCAATGCCACATCTCTTATGGATCGTTCAAATGACATCAGATCCAGAGACTGCAGATAGAATACTATGCCTATCAGCAGACTTCCTGACAGGAAGACTATTGCAAAGATCATCAGCACCGACTTGGCATCACTCCAAAATTCTGAGAAGACATTTCTCGCATAGCATATCGCTACCAGAGCGTATCCTGAGGAAGGATCATCATCGGGCATGCCGACCGACATCATATTCTCACCCTCCTTGACGAGTCCCTCTGCTGCGATCCTCTCATGGTTTTTGAGATCTGTCTGCAGATCGCTCAGGGAGCCTCCGTATACGAAGGACGCATTCATTCCCTTATAGCCTCTGCCACCCACAAGGATCTGTCCCGAGCGAACCTTATAAATAAAGATGTCATAAAAGATCGTGTTGTTATAGCCGCTCTTCATATACCGTCTTATAGCAGAGGTCAGATTTCTGTAGTCCTGGCTGTCGTAAAATTCCTTATCTTCAAAGTTCATGCTGCTGAGATCAGGCATATAATCAAGCTCCTGCCTCATGGCAAGGATCGCATATCTTGCGTTCTGCCTCATCTCACTCTCGCCATAGTGATGTCTTACAAAATAGAATGCCGATGCAAGCAGTACCAGATAGATTATCTCCGTCATCACATATACATAGAGGCTTCTGTTCCTTCTGCGGAGACAGAAATATATGATCCCCATTATGATGAACCAGATCAGGAGTCCGCCGACCCACCATAAGATGTAATTGGAATACAGGGATAGCTGCTGGGCCACATTGAAATGGATCGCGTCCACGGCAGCCTTGACCCTTACATCGGGCTTAAAGCGGCCTGAGGGATCGTCGACATCCTCAAGTATCATCACACCAGTCCCGTCATAATATGCAGAAACAAAGAACCTGCCGCCCTGCGCCTCCCTGTATACTATCGATACAGGCTTTTCCATCGAGTCGACATCTATGCTTCCTTCCGGACCTGCGCCCTGCTCCGAGTCCTTATCACCGCTGTCGCCAAGATCCATAAATGCACCTGCTTCTATCTGATAGACATTTACCTTATTACCGTCCGCTCCCACAGTTGAAATAAATATGCTGTCATCTGCAGCATCTATGCTGGTCACTGTCTCATCGGAATCAATGAGAAACATATCCGTAGCCTGCATAAGCTCAAGATAAGGAGTGTAGGCAGCAATCCTGTAGATATGATAATCATCATTCATATATTCATAATCTCTGGAATAGATGGCATAGACCTTGTCGTTGCCGATCTCGATGCAGTGAATCTTTTCCATATGGAGATTTGCGGAATTGACCATACGGAGCACATCCCCGGCGCCGTTTATAAGATACAGCCTTCCGAGCTGATTCCAGTTTTCCTCATAATAAACGCCTGTGGTCGCTGCGATGCCCTCGTTGTATTCCGTATACTCCGGATCGTGGGCAATATCGCTTATGCTCTGGGAGAGGACTATAAGCGACATCAGTATGCTCAATATTACAAGACATGCCAGTATACGGGCTCTAATGTTCATTTCGTTAATGACTCCGTTCCGATGTTTTTGAAACTGTTAAAAAATATCCTCAAAAATGGCACATCGCCCCACACCAGATGAGTGAAGAGAAGCACGAGCGCCACTATGCCAAGTATCAGTGATACCCAGAATAAAATACCGAACAGCCGGTCAGAATTTCTGTAAAAAAAGCTCTTTATCCTGACAAGCAACTGACGTTTCTTTACAGGTGTCGCAGCGATCCTTAGATCCCTGTACAGCTCTGTAAAACGGCTGTAGCTGTTATTTGCAGACTTCTTGGAAAGCAGCTCGAAGCTGATATTCTTCACATCCGACTTGGTCTCAAGCACGGAAAGCATAATATCAGCGCACTTAACTGCGCAGTCCCGCTCGGTCTTTGTAATATCCAGCTCAGTCAGATCGACCGAATAGCTGAAATAAATGCTGTCATCCTTGCTCAGATTGATAAGTCCCTGCTCCAGTATCAGATAGAGATAGGGATAAGGCAGCATGCAGGATATGCACGAAAGAAGCAGATTCGTGCATATGTTCTCGCAACGCTCAAGCGTATAGGCCTCTCCTACGAAGAATCTGTCAAGAGGTCTTTCCTGTCTGTAAGGGAATACAAGCACATAGGACTGTCCGCTCGTAAAAGTCTCAATGAGCATTCCCTCCTCGGGTGCAGCCTCTCTTTTGCTCTCCGTCTCCATGAAGGATCTGACAGTGTCATGATCATTGATCACGACAAGCAAAAATTCCCGTCCGTCATTGCCTCCTTCCGGCTTTGCGGTATAGCAGTCATTTACTGCAGTATGCAGTATTGTCGAGGCTACCGTATAGCTGGTGTTGCGGGACTTGAAGGTCATCATGCGCCCTCATTCGTATCTGCTCCCTGCACGGGCTCATCTATCATTTTCTTTCTGACTATGGCATATGCATAGGTGCATATCACAGGCATATCCGTGCAGTAGATCCTGATCTCATATACTCCTTCCCTGGTAGGAGCCGTGTATATTCCATCGGAGCTGATCTCACCGCTGCCGGGAGCTGTCAGCTCATAGGTGACACTCACTGCCTTCATATTGTTGAACCTTACTCCGAAGAAATGACTCTCCTTGGTTCCCATGATAATTGTCGGATTATCCACGGATATGCTCTTGTCGTAATAATCCTCGGTAAGCTCTATATCATCTGCTGAAGGGAATCTGATGGCGACCCATCTGAAGTTGAGCACCAGATATTCCACGCTCCTCAGAAGTCTTGCAGCCACCACGAAGCTGCCCTTTTCATTAAGCACCTTGACTGCCGTCTCCACATCGGCAAGACGCTGTGAGCTGTAGCTGAAGAGATCGGGATTGCCGTAAATAGTGCTCTTTTGATTCGCGCCAAGACCCGGATCGTCAGAAACAAAGCTGTATCCTATATCCACATAGACATTGCCCTGTCCCAGTCCATGAGGTATCTCGCCTGAGTATCTGATATCTCCTTCTCTGGCATTACGTCCAAGCGGTATCTCAAGCGTTCCCGTAGCGACGTTGGAAAGATCAGCCTTTCTGTTTCCTGCCCAGGCAGGCTCTGAGCCGATGCCTTCCGCCCTCATCTTTGCAAGCTCCACGGGTTTCACATAGTAGGACAGATAATCACTCCTCATAAGCTCCTGGGCCGGAGTCATGACATAGCGCTTTACCTGATCTTCACTGATATTCTCTATGATGTAGCTGCTGCTGGTGCGCACAAGCTTGATATCTGCAAGAGGTATGGAATCATCAAGATGTCCGGCTCCCATCATCTCAAGGTTTGTCTTTCCGATCTCGCGGCTTACAAGCTCGAGAGGTGATGACGCGGAAAGCCTTACCCTGACCGAGAAATGCGGAGCTGTATTTATAGCAGTCTCATCCTCAAATGCCTGAGCCGTACCGCTCCTGAGGATCATCTCGGTCTCTATCGCAGGAGTATCCTCTACAGTCACCCAGTATGTCTTGCGAAGGATCTCGTCTTTTGAGAGAGCCACATCCTCTGCGCCTATCTCCACCTCGTGCTCTTCATCCGCTGTAAGGAAAGCCGGCGTCTCCAGTATCCCACGGCAGGTAAGCCTT
>CADCRB010000294.1 GCA_902803745.1 uncultured Lachnospiraceae bacterium | reverse complement strand
TTAATGCAGATGGAGAAGACCTCGGCAGCGCTTAAGAGACACTCTGACGCAGGACTTCTGTATATTCCGGTGCTGACAGATCCTACAACCGGCGGTGTTACGGCCAGCTTCGCAATGCTCGGAGACGTGATACTGGCAGAGCCGGGAGCACTAATTGGTTTTGCGGGTCCGAGAGTCATAGAGAAGACAATAGGCGAGAAGCTTCCTGCAGGTTTCCAGAGTGCAGAGTTCCAGCTGGAGCATGGTTTTGTTGATGCCATAGTAGAGAGAAAGCATTTAAGGAAAACACTGTATAAGATAATAAAGCTCTACACCGGAGTCCGCGGATATGCTGATTTTACCGAAAGTGAAGCAGATACGGCAGAACCTGAAGAGGTGGCAAGAGAGCAGGAGGTAAAGTCGCTGCCTCTGACCGCATGGGAGAAGGTCAAGGCTGCAAGAAACGTAGACAGACCTTCAGCCATGGATTACATGGATATAATATTCGATGATTTCTTTGAACTTCACGGAGACAGACTGTTCAGAGACGATCACGCGGTTGTAGGCGGAATAGCATATCTGGACGGACAGCCCGTTACCGTAATAGGAATACAGAAGGGCAAGAGCTTCGAGGAGTGCGCGTACAGGAACTACGGCATGTGCTCACCTGAAGGATACAGAAAGGCACTTAGACTTATGAAGCTTGCGGAGAAGTTCGGAATGCCTGTCATAACCTTTGTAAATACTTCAGGAGCATATCCCGGAAAGGAAGCCGAGGAGAACGGACAGGGCGAAGCGATCGCGCGTAATCTGTACGAAATGTCAGCTCTTGCAACGCCGGTCATCTGTCTTATGATAGGAGAAGGCGGAAGCGGCGGAGCACTTGGACTGGCTGTTGGAAATGAAGTATGGATGATGGAGAATGCTACCTATTCGATACTTTCCCCGGAAGGCTTCTCGTCGATCCTCTGGAAGTCATCAGACCGTGTGGAAGAAGCAGCAGGCGTTATGAAGCTTACCGCAGCGGATCTGAAGAAGCTTGGGATAATCGAGAAGATAATTCCCGAGTACGGCGGGGCAAATGAGTGGACGCTCCGTTCGATAGCTATGTATATGAAGAGGAACCTTAAGGAGTATCTCAAGGCAGGAGCAAACAAGAGTGGCGCAAGATGGGCTGAGGAGAGATACGAAAGATTCCGTAAATTCTAAGCAGTTTCATTAACAAAGAATAGAGAACTTCATCAGAAAGTCATATATTACAGTACATAAAAGAAAAATAAGCAGGAGAAAGAAATGTTAGCACGTATAATGGGTACGGGAATGTCTATTCCCGAATTAAGGGTAACAAATGACGATCTGGCAAAGATCATGGACACCTCGGATGAGTGGATCACCGAAAGAACGGGCGTGAAAGCAAGACACCTCGCAGTAAACGAGGGAACGACATCACTTGCTATAGAAGCATGTAAAAAGGCGCTTGACAATGCAGGAATGGATGCTCATGAGCTTGATCTGATCATAGCGGCGACCGTAACGCCCGATCATCTGCTGCCCTTCCTTTCGGGTGAGGTACAGGCAGGACTTGATGCCATGCAGGCGGCGGCCTTTGACATGGTAGTGGGCTGCTCCGGTTATCTGTATGCGATAAGCGTAGCTAACGCATATGTCAAATCAGGCATGTATAAGAATATCCTTGTATTCGGAGCCGAGACTCTGAGCCGCATTATGAACTGGGAAGACAGGGCTTCATGTATCCTCTTCGGGGACGGAGCCGGTGCAACCGTAATAAAGGCGGACGAGGAAGGTATCATCTGCTCGGTGCTTGGAACAGACGGTAAGGCCGGTCCGGCACTTGGATGCGAAGCAAGGCCGCTGCAGAATCCCTATGTTCATAATGAATGGGATTATCCTTACGTGAAGATGGCGGGCCAGGAGGTGTACAAGTTCGCAGTGCGTACAGTGCCCAAAAGCATAAACGAGGTGCTTGAAAAGGCAGGAGTATCAGCAGATGAGATTAAGTATTTCGTTATACATCAGGCTAACTTAAGGATGATAGAGGCCATAGCCAAGAGGCTCGGACAGCCTATGGAGAAATTCCCGGCATGTATTCAGGAGACAGGAAATGTTTCGGCCGCCTCGATTCCCATGGTACTTGATAAGATAAACAGGGCAGGACAGCTGACACGGGGAGACAAGCTGGTATTTGCAGGCTTCGGAGCCGGGCTTACATGGGGAGCAAGTGTACTTACCTGGTAAATCCGGATGTTTTTCGGAGCAGGAGGATACACAGAGTAATGATCAAAGAATACCCGGGATACCGAAAAGAACATATGGAAATGTTCCGGGTATTGCCTGAAAGAGAGAGGGCATATTAAGCAGAAGACAGACGACAGCAGACAGGATAAGTTACAGGGGGATACAGCACATGATCGATAATCTCAGACCATTGTCGTTTCCACATCTGATGAAGTGGATACTGAATGAACAGAAGAAATCAGGTTCCATATTCGGG
>CADCRB010000293.1 GCA_902803745.1 uncultured Lachnospiraceae bacterium | reverse complement strand
TCGGATGAGGAGCATAAGTATGTTGGTGAGATAGTTGCGGAATATGCAAAAAAGGATGCTGCGAGAACCGCTGATGTGCAGACAGGCGCCTCAATGGAGAATGCTTCAAAAAATGCCGGAAGGACCGGAGGCGGTGCATTAAGAAAACGTATAAAGTACAGGAAACTTGAACATAACGGAGGGATATCCGAAAACACAAATGCCTGCTTTGATCTTGCGACAGGTGATTTTTATGCACTGATGGATCACGATGATCTGCTGCACCCTTCTGCGCTTTACGAATATATGAAAGTACTGGAGGATAAGGATGCCTGGTTCATTTATTCAGATGAGGCGACCTTTACTGGTGATTCAGTAAATAATATGGTTACCCTGCACTTTAAGCCGGACTTTGCTCCTGATAATCTGAGAGCTAATAATTATATCTGCCATTTTTCAGCTTTCAGGAGAGAGCTTGTGGATAAGGTGGGTAGATTCCGTTCCGAGTACGACGGAAGTCAGGATCACGACATGATACTTCGGCTTACGCATGAGGCTTCAAAACGTGAGGATGGAATAGTTCATGTGCCGCATATCCTATATTACTGGAGAAGTCATGCAGGCTCTACAGCAGCAGATATCAATGCGAAGACCTATGCGATAAACGCAGCCAAGAAGGCAGTGGCTTCTTCACTGTCGGAAGATGGCATGGAGGGCTTTGAGATAGAGAGCACAAGGGCTTTCGCCACTATTTTCAGGATAAGGTATAAGCTTGTGTCAAAGCCCCTGGTCTCTGTCATCATACCCAATAAGGAACATATGTCAGATCTCAGGCGTTGCATAGATTCAATAATAGACCGGACATCATATGATAATTATGAGATCATAATTGTTGAGAATGGGAGCACCGGAGAGGAAATAAGGTCATATTATGATGAGATGATCCGGCTGCCCAATGTGAAACTCATTGAAGTTACACAGGATAAGTTTAACTATGCGGAGCTTATCAATAAGGGGGCAGAGGCAGCTTCAGGTGAATATCTGCTTTTGCTTAATAATGATACTGAGGTAATAACCCGTGACTGGATAGAGGAGCTTTTGATGTATGCGCAGCGTTCCGATGTGGGAGCAGTTGGGGGTAAGCTTTATTATCCGGACTACACGATACAGCATGCCGGAGTTGTGATAGGTCTGGGAGCGCACCGGACTGCAGGGCATGTACATTATAAGCTTGCAAAGGGCAATCTGGGATACATGGGAAGACTCTGTTATGCACAGAATTTTACGGCTGTTACCGGAGCTTGCCTTATGATATCAAAACCTGACTTTGAAGCATGCGGCGGAATGGATGTAAGCTTTGCAGTTGCGTTAAACGACGTGGATCTTTGCCTTAAGCTTCGTCATATGGGAAGGGTTAATGTATTCACCCCTTTTGCGGAGCTCTTTCATTATGAATCTGCAAGCCGTGGTTCGGATGTGGAGCGCGCAAAGAAACAGGAGGATGCAGCCTACGATGACAGGGCTTTGCGGTATGAGCAGGAGTGTGAGCTTTTCCGTGAAAAGTGGGCATCAGACCTTGCGGCGGGTGATCCGTATTTCAATCCGAATTTCAGTCTTGATTACAGCAACTTTACACTTAAGGCATCTCCTGCACCTATGGTGCAGTGAGTATTATGGATCTGGAGGGGGATATCTATAATGAGCGATAATTCATTTAACGGAAAGACGCTGCTGATCACAGGAGGGACAGGCTCCTTTGGCACAGCGGTCCTGAACCGGTTTCTTGACACGGACATTAAAGAAATACGCATATTTTCCAGAGATGAAAAGAAGCAGGACGATATGCGGCACTTTTATAATAATCCCAAGATCAAATATTATATCGGAAATGTGAGAAATTATAACTCGATAGAAGAAGCGTCCTATGGGGTTGATTATATTTTTGCGGCAGCGGCTTTGAAGCAGGTGCCCTCCTGTGAGTTCTTCCCTATGGAGGCCGTCCAGACAAATGTGGTGGGAACCGATAATGTCCTTACTGCAGCGATCCATAACGGAGTAAAAAAAGTAGTCTGTCTTTCTACAGATAAGGCTGCTTATCCAATAAATGCTATGGGTATCTCGAAGGCCATGATGGAGAAGGTTTTTGTAGCAAAGAGCCGCACGGTTGATGAGGAAAGGACTCTTATCTGTGGTACAAGATATGGAAATGTGCTCTGCTCAAGGGGATCGGTGGTGCCATTATTTATCGATCAGATAAGAGACGGAAAACCGATCACAGTGACCGAGCCTAAGATGACCAGATTCGTGATGTCTCTTGAAGAAGCTGTGGAACTTGTGATATATGCGTTTAACAATGCTCACGCAGGAGATATATTCGTGCAGAAGGCGCCGGCCTGTACGATAGAGACCCTCGCACAGGCTGTGAAGGAGCTTTTTCACTCGGATGCGGAAATAAAGGTGATCGGGATACGGCATGGGGAGAAGATGGCCGAGACGCTGCTTACAGCGGAGGAGAGGATAAAGGCTGTCGATGAAGGGAACTTCTTCCGTGTGCCCGCAGATAACAGGGACCTGAATTATGATAAGTATTTCACCCAGGGATCTGTAAGGGACGATTCGGTGACCACTTTCAATTCGGATAATACTGAGCAGCTGGATGTGGAAGCAGTCAAAGAGAAGCTTCTGAAATTGCCGTATATCAGGGAAAGACTAAAGGAATTTGAGGAGAATATGAGCTGATATGAAGATATTGGTGACCGGAGCGCATGGGTTTATGGGAAAGAACCTGATAAACAGGCTCAGAAATTGCGGATATACGGATATACTTGAATTTGTGAGAGAAAGCTCCGATGAGGATCTTAAAAGCTATTGTGAAAGTGCTGAGTTTGTATTTCATATGGCCGGGGTGAACAGGCCTGCAGATGAGAAGGAATTCCGGGAGGTTAACGCAGGATTGACACAAAGGCTGATGTCGTATCTTGAGGCAGCGGATAACAATAGTCCTGTGGTCTTTAATTCTTCAACCAGAGTGGAGGATCAGGCTGCAGGACAGCTTTATGCCGAGACAAAGCTTATGGCCGAGAAGGCCGTATATTCGCATGGGAAAAAGACGGGCAGCCCGGTTCTTATCTACAGGCTTACAAATGTTTTTGGAAAATGGTGCAGGCCGGAATACAATTCCGTGGTGGCGACCTACTGTCATAATATAGCCAGAGG